>NZ_JBNGCO010000001.1:90007-155953 GCF_049974805.1 Baaleninema sp. | reverse complement strand
GAATCGCACGACCAGTCTCTACGTTGGGGGAAGTGCTTTCACGCGATACACCTCGCGGGATGGACTTGCACCATCATCGATATCTAGTTGTCAAGGTTCTGTGTCCTTTGTGGGCTATGTTCCTTGCCCCACCCACGTTTCAGGAGTTTTCCTTCCACTTTTGGTGGGAACGAATCGCACGTTTGACTTTGTACTCGAGAACAAACATTGTTTGATACTTGCTTGCTTGGTATCATTATAGCAATCCTAAATAGCAATCCTAATGCCGCCCTGGAAGGGCGGGGCTTGAAACCCATTATTTTGGGTCAACAGTGAACAGTGAGTTGTTTCTTCCTCATCACCTCATCACCTCATCACCTCATCACCTCATCACCTCATCACCTCATCACCCCGATCGCACCATCACCCTCACATAACGCTCGAACATCTGGCGGAGCCTTGGGGTTGTGGTGCAGATAGTCCGAAACCCAAGTGCAACCGCGATCGATCGCCGTCTCGAGATCGAGGTCTAAATTCCGCCACAGAATTACCTGTCCCAAATTGTCCGAGGCCGCTAATAGGCCACCGTCGGGACTGAAACTCACATCGGTAAACCCGTCTTCCCGTAACGGTTGGACGATGGCGGACTCTCTTGAGAGGGTTCGCATCGGTTGCAGGGAATCGGTTTCGAGATTGGCGAAAGACCATAATTTTACGGTACGATCGCGGCTGGAGGAGGCTAAAATCTGACCGTTGGGATGCCAGCTCAGTCCCGTGATTTCAGCCCCGTGACCCCACAGGCGAGATAAGGCGATCGCGTCTTCGAGTAACCTCGTCCCGCTGCGATCGAAGGCGAATTTCCACAAGACGATCGCGCGATCGCGTCCCGCCACGGCCAGCAACAGCCCGTCAGAATGCCACGCCATGTCAGTCACCTCGCGATCTCCGTCAGCCAAAAGCGAAACCTCCTCCCCGTCGAAGGTCGAAAGCCTTAAGGTTCCGTCGCGACTCGCCGTCGCCACGATGGGATAGGTCGGATGAAAAGCGATCGCCGTAATTTTATCCTCGTGGCGGATAGATCCGATCGACACCATGCCTTCTTTTTCCCACAACCGTACCGTATTGTCTTCGCTTCCCGCCGCTAGAACCTTACCGTCTGGAGACACTGCCACCCGCGTCAACGCCGCTCCCTCACCGCCCAAGGTTTCCAGCAATCTCCCTGACTTCTGCCACAACTTCGCCGTCCCGTCTGAATGCGCCGTCAGTATCCGCTCCCCATCGGCACTGAAAACTACGTCGGCGATGGGTTCTCCCCCTCCTCGCCAACGGGATTTTGTCTCTCCGTCCGAGTTGGACAGGGCGATCGTTCCCTGGCGGCTCACCGTCACGAACGCCTCACCGTCTGGATGCCAACTCAACCGGGCGATCGCGCTGCCGTCCCCCTCTACGACGTTCGAGGGGCGATCGTCAAAATTCCAGAGTTTTACGCCTTCGAGACGATGCACCGTGGCCAAGCGCTTCCCGTCCGGACTCCACGCCAAACTGACCAACCCGTCTGTCTCGTTCCGCAGCCGTTCTTGCGGTTGAGTCCGACCGGGTTTCCACAACTCCAGGGTGGCGTCCCAACTTCCCGCAGCTAACATCGTCCCGTCGGGACGCCACCTCACCCCCATCAGGCGATCGCCCCGAGACTGCCAAACTCGCATTGACTCCCCGTCGCCATCCCAAACCCGAATCCTTCCGTCTAAACTGGCCGTCGCCAGCCGTCTCCCGTCGGGATGCCAATCCAAGCTGGCAATCGGGGCGTCCTGTCCGTCTAAAATTGCCTCGGGTACGGCGTCGAAAACAGCCTCTCCAGCCCGGTCAAACGGCGCTGTAACGCGCCAAATTTTTACCGTCGCCTCCCCTCCTGTCGAGGCGATTTTCGTGCCGTCTGGACTCCAGGAAAGCTGGCTGACGGGGCTTTCTTGATCGCGCCACTGCGCCACTTGCCGCAGCGACACCCCATCTTCGGAATTTCCTTCGACTTGCCACAGTTCCACCGTTCCCCGACTCGTTCCCACCGCCAACCCTCGGCTGTCTGGATGCCATGCGAGGCTTGTGGCGTCGTCTGTCGGTCTTCTGGCGAGGAGGTCTCCCTCTAAAGTCCAGACCGCGAGGCCGCCGATTCGATCGAGCGTCGCCAGGAGGTCGCTGGCGGGACTGGGTTCCACTTGTCGAAGCGGCTTCTCCCCGAACACCAAGCGACGGACGATCGCACCCGAGAGCGTCCAGACATAGAGGTTTCCCCGTTCGTCGGCCGCCAGGATATCCGTCCCGTCTGGATGCCAGTTCGCCGTCACGAGGGGGGCGTCGTGACGGGTTAGGCGATTGTGTTCTCGCACCCAAGTCAGGGCGTCTTGCAAGATAAACCGGGCTCGATCGTCTGTTGATTTCAGCGTTTTTCCTGGCTGGCTGACTGTCTCGTGATGGCGATCGTACTGTTGGCTGAGTCTGGCTAACCGCAATCCTTCTAATAAGGCCTCGAAATCGAGCTGTTCTGAGGAGAGTTCGCGAGCGTACTGATTTAAGGACTCGATGGCCAAAACATGGTCTTTTTGGGCTTGCGATCGCTCGATTCGGGCTTCCCGAGCCCATTTTAGGGCGATTCCGGCTAAAGCGGTCGTGGCGAGGGCGGCGAGTCCCGCTCCTATCGCGGCGCCTTTGAGAATTCGGTTGAGGCGAATCTCTTGCTGTCGCCGTTCGGCTTCCAGTCGTTCCAGTTGTTCGAGGAGTTTGGCGCTTTCCTGTTGGCGGATATACCGGACGAGGTAATCGTGAACCAGTTGGTAGCGTTCGATGGGGGTTTCGGGGAACAGGAACACTAACCCGGAATCGACGAAAATTTGTAAGACCCGTTTCAGTCGGTCGTCTGCGATCTCGAGTTCGTCAGCATTGGCGGTTCCCAGCATCGCGCAGCGCGATCGCAGTTCTTTTTCGACATCGAGGCGGTTTTTAATCGGGCGCGTGTTGTTGTCGTCTGTGAGCAAGTACAGCAGCACTTGGGCGATTTGCTGGTTTTCCGGTCCGCAGTCGGCGAGGGTATCGTCGAGATATCGTCGAACTAGCGTTTCTTTTGGACGTTCTCCCAGTTGTTGGTACTGGGCTAGGGTGGTGATGCGATCGGTTTGCAGTTGCGCCCCCACAATTTGCAGTTCGATGGGGCGAACGCTTTGTCCGGTGGGACAGGAGAGGATATCGGTGGTAACGGTACGACTCTCGGCTAAATCGTTGGTGACGCGATCGATCAGTTCTGACTCGAAAAACAACCGACTCTGTTGGGTCAGCCGTACCATCACCGATTTGGCGCTGTCGATCGAAAAATCTCCCAAATAGTACAAAATCTGTTTGTCGAGGAGGTTGTGGTTGACGACGGATAAATCGACGCAGCGACCGATTTCCAGCAGTTGGTGCAGGCGGTCTTCCCGTAAGGCTAACACCACCTTCACGTAAGGCAGGTTCAAACAGTCGTAGAAAAACTGATAAAACCGCTGTCGCGCTTCGCGATCGCTGTAGGTGATAAAAAACTCCTCGAACTGGTCGAAAATCAACACGATCGAACGGTTTCGATCGGTTTGTTCCCGCAACTGTTGCGATAACTGAGAGACTTCTACCCCCGTGGGAGCAAAAGAGAGAGTTTCGTCGAAGCTTTTCGAGATCGTGGCGGCCAAGGCGTCCGCTAAGCGAGATTCCCAATCCGCGTACACTTGCAACAACACCGGAACCACATCTCGGCTTCCGATACTGCGTCCGCTGAGAGCGGGAACCAACCCCGCCTGTAACAGGGAACTTTTCCCCACCCCCGATTGACCGTACAATACCGTGAGCTTGCGATCGACCCGTCCGATGCGCTCGACGAGCCGATTTACATCTTCGAGTCGCCCCGAGGCTTCAATCGCCCGCGCCACCGTTTCCCGCTGTTGCCCCGCCTCCACATCAACAGGATTGACGCTTTTACTCGGTTGCAACCGCCCCGCCCCCACGAACGCCCGAAAGCCGTATTGATGTTCGAGGGCGTACTGTTGCTGTTTGAGACGAAAGGCCTGTAGGTAGTCCCCCTGTTGAAAATAGACCTTCCGTAACGCTTCCAGAATGCGGGCGTAGAGTCGAGGTTCGTAGTCCGGCTTAGTTTTTGTCAGCGCCTTTTCAAAACTGACCAGGCTTTCGCCATGCCGTCCCAATCCCGCCTGCGCTCGGGCGAGACTGAAATAATACGCCCCTTGATTGAACGATCGCACCCATTCCCGAAACATCTGACTCTCGGAAGCGTCGGTGATGCGTTCGTCGGGGGTGGCGTGGCAGGAAATCCACAGGGCTTGTTCGGCGTTTTTGAGGGCGTCGTGCCAGTGGCCTCGGGCGAGGGCGGCTTCGGCGAGGAAGTTGTAAGCTCGAGCCAGACGAAAGGCGTTGGGATGGCTGCGGTGGAGAACTGTCGCGGAAATGCCCACGGCCTGCAGTTCGTCCCAACGCTGTTGATGTTCGAGAACGTCCCCCAAGGCGTTGATAAATTTGGCCACCAGGTCGAACTGAGCTTCGCGCTCGAACAAGTCGATACACTGTTTGAAGTTGAGATAGGCCGCTTCGGCGGCGCTGTTGTTATCCCCCCAACTCCCCTTAGCCAGGGGAGCTAAGGGGGATTCTGTTCGCGTGCGCCAACTGGTGCCCAAGCAGTAGAAGACACAGCCGAGTTTTTCTACGAGGCGGCGGTGTTTTCTGGTGAGGTTTAAATCCTCCCCTGAATTCTCGTTCTGCTGTTGAGATAATTCTGAAATTTGAGACAGTTCTTGTAATGCCCTTTGTAAAGCGGCGATACTGCGTTCGTAATGTTGGGGTTTGGACTCGTCTAAATCGGCGGCGTTGCCCAGTAAAAATTCTAAATTGGCCTCTCGTTCCGGGTCGATGGGGTGTGGGCTTTCCGCCAAGGCTTGACGGGCTGCGTCGAGTTCCCAAAATAACTGAGAGTCTCGACTTAGGTTTAAGTCTACGTTGTCGAGAAAGCGTCCCGCTCCGGCTTCGAGGATTCGATCGAAAATCTCGTCGGCGGTTCGATCGATAAAAGCGTTAACCTCTTCGATCGACTGGTGAAACTCTTCGATACTGGCGCGACTGTAAATATCCGGCGCGATATGAATCAGCCGTTGCACCACCTCGTCCGTCGCCTGCAACACCAACGGAAAAGGAAAGGTTTTCGCCAGTTCTTCGATAATTTTTTTGGCGTTGTTTAACAGGGCGTCGAGATCTTTGACTTCCGGTAATCCCGACACGATCGCCGCGTGGGGAAACCCCTGATGCTTGGTTTTTCGGCGATCGAGCGCCGAGGCGATCGTCCCGTAGAGCGTCGTGGCTGAGGGCGATAAGCTCACTTGACAGAGATCGAGTTCGGGATCTTGGCGCAGATGAGCGAGGACGTTTCGCCACAACTCTCGGGCGTTACATCGCACGAAGACAATGGCGAATTTTCCATCGCTGCTGTAGCTTTCGATCGCCCAAATTAAGCTTTCGAGGGCGTCTTGATTTTCGTCAGACCATCGATCTCGTTGCAAATTTACCACGGTTTTCGAGCCTCGATCGAAACTCTTTTTTTGGGTATTTTTTTGATATTAATTATGTGTTTTAATGGATAAATATAGTTTTTAAACTAACAAATAAACCCAAATAAATATGGCAATCCTCAATTATTGGCAGCCCATAACTTGTTAAACCTTCATTCGACTCAGATGGTCTCTCCAGATGTCCGGACTCTTGGAGATACCGGATATCTCATACAGCAATTTACCCAAATGGGAGGTGGCCGCGTCTCATTTAAGATGGCTATAGATACTTTAGAATACCATTTTTCCAAAATCACGAGTCCTATTAAACAGGACTTACGCAGAAACCCAGCTTTTGACGATATTCCGTTATGTCAGACCGAATAGGGGAACGAAAAACCGAGTTTCTTGACCGACAACTGCGTAACTCCTGTTCCTGTATGGAAAACGGGGTTCGCCCGCCTTCACCCGTCTATCTAGAGTGGTCTGAAAAAACAACCGTCAAGACTCCTCACTCAACGGCCGCGCCGTTTCCAAAATTGGATTGACGTCGAACCAAGAGCCATCACCGTCGCGATATTCGTAAACGAACATACTGCGGATGAGAATATCGTAACCTTCATCCCCAGTAACTTTCTTATTTTGCCGGACTTGGCGCAACAGTTCCCATTCGTCATCCGTAATCGCCAAAGTCATGCGATCGCGTTTCTGACGAACCACCGCCTCGAGACCCGTCCGAGACAAAGGTAATTTTCGGTCTTTACGAATCCAGTCGTTGAGCAACCGTAAAAATTCTCGCACGTGGCCGCCGCTCAACCGACAAAGCTCGTCGAGCAGTTCCGGCGTCTCGAACAGATGGGAGACTTGCTGTTCTCGGCTGTCGTCGTCCAGGTTGGGAAACGCCCGAACCAGCGCCATTTGACGCATTTTAGCCAGTCCCTCGCGATTTTCGCTCCCGTCCCGCCGCCGCACGGGAACCATCGGTAAAACTTTGGGATCGCAGCCGAACCGATTGGTGAGTTGGTTGAGGTCGTTGGAATACAGCAGCGACAGGGGTAGCGTATAAATGACGTGACAGTTGAGTTGTCGCAGTTGTTCGCCACGATCGACAAACAAATAAGCCGGTTGCGTGCGTCCCCAGGGTTTGGGTTTGCGTTCGACGCGATCGAGGTTGTCGATAACAACCACCAATCCCTGTTTTCCCACCTGTTTGAGCTTATCGATCGCCGGTTCGATGAGTTCTTGGTTAATCGAATCGAGGACGCTGGTGGTGCGAACCTCCAGATATTCCCGCAGTTTGCTGCGAAGTTCGGGGCTGTTTTTCGCTTTGGCGGTAATTTTCCCCAACCCGAGCGCAACGAAAGACACCCCCTCGCGATCGGCTTTCACTTGTCCGACGCCGGGAACCCCGACTTCCGCGTTAAAAGTCCCTTCAGTACTGGCGCTGACTTGTCCCACACCGGGAATTCCCACTTCCGCCGAAAGGTCGATTTCCGTTTGTAGCAATTTCGCCGCGCCGTTGAGCAAACCTTGCAAGCCTTTGGGGGATTGGAGGGTAATTTTTTCCAGTTCCTCGAGACTTTCACTAACTCGCCGCGCGATGGCCAGCAATACATCACTGACATCGATATCCCCCATTTCCAAATCCTGAGAGGACTCGAAATAAACCACGTGGAAATTCTCTTTCCGCAATTGAGCCGCCAACCGCAACAGTTCCGTGGACTTTCCACAGCCGATATGGCCGGTAAACAGTTGCACGGTGGGTTCGTCGGGGGAGAAAAAGCTAATGTTATCCCGCAGTTCTTCAACAATCTGCGATCCCCGCACGTCGGAAAAGTCGATATAGAGTTTTCGATCGTCGGGGTTTTCGACGTTGAGGGTTTGAGCGGGGTTAGTCGCGCGGAAAAACTCGCGAACGTCTAGTGTCATGGCTTCTTCAGTTAGGGAGCTTGTTCGGGGAATAGGGGAGATGGGGAGACTGTTCTCTATTTCCTGTTCACTATCAATTATCGCTTTTCAATTATCAATTTTTCGCTCTTCTCATCCCCTCATCCTCTCATCTCCTCATCCCCTCATCCCAACAAGTCCTGTAGGCGATCGCGGTGGAGTCCGGCGCGATCGATCGTGGCGCGGATGCGGGCGTCGCCGAGGGGTTCGCTGTTGGCGTAAGAGTCTATCCAGGCGCGACTGATGGTATTGGGATCGTCGGGAAGGTCGGAGAGTTCCCAATGGGGAAGGTGGAGTTCGGCGGCGAGTTGGCTGACTTTGGGATCGTAGCTGATTCCCCAACAGCGACAGCCTTCGGCGGCGGCGGCGATGAGTCCGTGGAGGCGCATTCCGATGGCGAATTCGATACTGTGAAAGACGCCTTTAAGCTCTCGGGGATCGTCGCTGTGCCAGATGTGGGTTTCTCCGGGGAGGCGATCGCGCAGGGTTTCGGCCAGTTTCAGGTCTTGATGGGGCTGGAAGGGAATTAGGAGAATGCAGGTTTGGGTGGCGCTTTGGAAGTCAGCCAGGGCGCGGGCGAGACAGTCGATTCGGGAGGGCGTCAGTTGGGGATGGGGGCGCAGGGTGACGGCGACGCGCGGGGCGGGTACGTCCCAGAGTCCTTGAGGGGGATAGCTGTCGAGATTCCACACGGGATCGGGGGCGAGGGTGAAGGGAATATCCCACTGTTGGAGGAGGGCGGCGGAGTTGCGATCGCGCACGGTGACGAGATCGCAACCGCTGAAACATTCTCGGGCAACCCACCGGGTCAGCGATCGATTCAACGGACCGATGCCTTGCGCCCAAGCGACGGTGGTCAGTCCCAGTTGTTGGGCGACTCCCATTAAACCGCCATAATACAGGGGGTTGAGGGCGCTGGTGGCGTCTTGCATGAGGCTGCCGCCGCCCCAAATGAAAATGTCGGCTTGACGCAGGGCGTTCCACACGCTTGGGGTGGATTTGCGGGGTACGGCGTCGATATTGTGGCGTTTTCGCGTCTGTTGGGGATTTCCGGACAGGGCGATGGCTTCGATGCTAGGGGGGAGCGCATCGACGAGAGACGCGAGTAACGCCTCGTCGCCGCCGTTGCCCATACCGTAGTAACCACACAGGATCGCTCGTCGTTTGGTCATGATGCTCGATTGTGGTTCGCGTCGTGCCGTCGCTGAGACAGAATTCGATCTAGAGGGTCTAGATGGGAGGTGACGGAGAACCTTCGCCAGGTTTTTCGTCAGAAATCGCCTCCGGCAACCCTAGAATAGACGAAAGTGGCGGTCGTTTTTTTCGGACTCTTCTGTCGAACTCGGTGTTCTCAGAGTCGATCGATGGGGATCGATCGACTCTCGGGTTGGGCTGGACTCTACAGGTGGAAAGCCTGATTTCTGGGAATGCCTCAGTTGTGGGGGTTCCGTCTCTCGGAGATAGGGCGTTTCTGAGGGTGTATCTTTTTGAGAGGTGGTTCGATCGCGCTCCGTCGTTCGATTCGAGTTGTGAAATGTGACCGATGCGATCGATTCGTCTGATGCGGCCGGTCGATCGCCCCCTTTGCAGTTTCTAAACGAGAAAGTTTCTATGCACGCTCTTTCTATTCCAACTTGGATGATTCACATTTCGAGCGTTATCGAGTGGATTGCTGCCATTTGGCTGGTGTGGCGTTACGGTGAAGTGACGGGAAACCGCGCTTGGCATTGGCTTTCGGTGGGAATGTTACCCGCCCTCGTCAGTGCTATGTGCGCTTGTACTTGGCACTTTTTCGATAACACGGAGACGTTAGAATGGCTGGTGATGGTGCAGGCGACAACAACGGTCGTTGGAAACTGCACGCTCTGTCTGGCGGCGTGGTGGATTTGGCGTCGCGCTCGTATAACGTCGGCAGAGCGGTAACGAGCCTGCGCGAGCTAATTCCTAGAGAATTCTTCTCCAGCGAAATCAAAACTGCGACGAGATTGGGACGCGAGGCGCGAGGTGTCACATGCAAGATTGGGAATTTTTGATTCAGCGCGAGGGCGAGCGAGTCTGGCGCCCGGTGCCGTCGGACGGGAACGCGATCGCGCCAGGGCAATATCGTATTGTGGCGAGAACTCCCCTGAGAAACGCTCTGGCTGAAATTCGGGTGTTCCATAGACCCCCCAAGACATCTCAACCGGGGCAAACGTCCCCTTCTGCACCGCAGCTGTTCGATTCCCGCGTTCGCCAAACGGAGGAGGACGGTTCGCTTTTGATTCTGCCTCCGACAGGGTTACAACCGGGCGGTTGGGACTTCAGTTGTGCGGCTCCCGTGACAGCAGAACGTCCGGAACCCGCCCGCCAAGTGACAGTCTCTTTACGGGTGGAAGGGGAAGCGGTGACGCCTTCCCCCACAGCGGAATCCCCGACGGAAGAGCCTTCTTCGGTGTCGCCCCCCTCGGAGTTGCCGATGCGATCGAGTCGCTTGCAGTTGAAGCTCGATCGAGAAGCGCTGACGGTAAAATCGGGGGAACCTCTCACCGTCTCGGGAACGATAATCGCCCCTGACGGCGCAGCGAACGACACCCCGATTCGAGGCTTGCATTTACGAATTCGACTGCGAGAACCGCAAAGTTTGCGGGTGGTATCGGCAGCGCAACGGTTGCTGTCGGGGCAGATACTACCCCTGTCGTTTTCCTACGAGATGGAGATTCCTGACAGTTGCACGAGTCGCTTGATTTTGGGCGAGGTGTTGCTGTGCGACGCGGTTCCCAACGTGCTGTCGAAGCAGTCGTTTACGGTGACGGCTCGTTTGGACGCGCTACTCGAGGCGATCGCCGGAGGACAGTTCGACGAGTCGATCCTACAGCGATCGAGCCTTGCCCCGGAACCCTATCACTCTCCCAAACGACCGCAACCGCCTCCGCCTCCGACTCCCCTAGACGAGAAAACTGCGGAAGCTTTGCCCCCGCAGTTAAGCACCCCCTCCTCGAAATCGGGTAAGGGCATCGATTTACCCAGTTTCGGCAACCGGATACCCTCTGCAAATTCGCCTTGGCCCACCTCGGATACAGCGTCCCCGGACATCCCTGAAAATCCCTTTGGCAGCTTCGACGCGGAACCGATAAGGACACCGCCGGAACATCCCGCACTGCCCCCCGATCTCTCTTCGACGCCCTCGGAACCGCCTCCGACACCGCCTCAACTCTCTCCGGTCGATCGGGCGTTTCAAGCTCTGGATTTGCCCAATCGCTTTGCTTCCCGCCTCAACGACTTCGCCAGAGACGATGATTTGTCGGCCTGGCTGGCGTCGGGGGTCGATCGTCGCCACAATCCCTTTGACAGCGAAGAGAACGCTTCGGAACTCTCGCAATGGGAAGCTCAAGAGGTGGTGGTCGAGGACGATTTGGAACTGGCGTTGCCCGACTTCGGACAAGCGGAACTGTCCGCCCAGACCGATTTGGACGCGCCGCCTCTGCCTACGCCGGAATTAGATCTGCCGATAGGGGATTTGACGGTGGGACGCCCCCTCGTGGTGCGGGTGCGACTGCCAGAATCCTCGGAAGGGGTGGTGGTGAAACTCTGGATTCGCGATTTGCAGAACCAAGCCCTCGTGGACGGACCGCGCTGGCTCACGGATTTTTTCCCCCTCGGCGACGGACAGTTGGAATCGTCGATTCAGCTTTCGATCCCTCGCGGCGGTTTGGACGTTCAGTTTGAGGCGATTGCGGTGGAATTGGATACGGAACGGGAAAGTTATAAGGCGACGGTATCGCGCCGCGTCTTGTCCTCGGGTTCGCCGACGTTACCGTTGACGCAAGGGGAGGGTTAGCGATGGCTAAGCCGGACAAACCCCTGACGGGAGAGGCGCTGGTGAAGGAAGTCTGTCGCCGGATTCGCGTCGCCCGCAGCTATTGGGACGCTCACAATAACGCCGCCTGTCGCGGGGAACGGGAACGGGCGCTGGCGCTGTACAACCAGCTTTCTAAGGAGCAGAAAGACCAAATCCCGCAACAGTTGCGGGTTTGGTTGCGCTATCGAAGTGAAAAATATTTTGGGGCGCACCGCACGCCGCCGAAGTCGAAACGGAAGGGAAAACGCCGTAAGTCTTGAGGTGCAAGGTTAAGGGGGGTTTCAACACACCAGAGCTTGAGGACGCGGCGAAAAAAATTTTTTATACTCCTTGACAAATACAGATTTTTGTGGTAATAATCGATTCCTATCGACTGCCCAGGGTGGGCTGTAGCGAGAACGGGAGACGGAGTTGGCGTCGAGAGAAATCTGAGAAATTCCTGAGCCAGAAATCTGAGAAATTCCTGATAAAAGGTTGAGAAATATCTCGAAACTGAGAAAGAAAACGGGCGAAGCCGGGGGAACGCCACCGGGAAAAGAGCCGTGAGCGGAGGTCGCGATCGCTACCCGTGCATCGCCGTCAGTGGAACTGGTATCGGTTAGTACGCTAGGGTTTCCAGGGTTTCGCGAAGGTAATCGCAAACTTGACTGTCGAGATTTTGTCGGTCGATCGAACGGCGCTCTTGTCGTTCGAGTTTCCAGCGTTGGAATCCAGAACTGGCGGCGATCGCAGTTTTCAGGTTTTCCCAAACTCGAGTTGGGCGTTCGCCGTTGGGAGTCGCCGATGCAGAACCGTTATAGGCCGATGCAGAACTGGCCATATTGCACCTCACTTGGAACGCTAATTGTTTCGCTCTGTTAATTTTCAGTCTAACACTGACTTCGAGTTCGCTGCCATTTCACCGGAGACGCCCCCAACGACAAGAGGCGCGTGAGCCGCGCCTCTGTCTGACCTTGACGGATTTTTAGCAATTAACGGGACGAGGACGAGAGCGTCCGACGCTTGGTCGCCATGCGGAAGGCGTAGATAATATCGCCTTCCTTCCAGTTGTTGAAGTTATCGAGGCGAATTCCGCACTCGTAACCACTGTTAACTTCCTTCACGTCGTCGCGAACCCGGCGCAAGGAGTCGAGGATACCTTCGTACACCACGTTGGAGCCTCGCAGGATGCGAACCTTGCAGTTGCGCACCACCTGACCGGAAAGCACGTAGCATCCCGCCACCTGACCGCGTCCGGAGGGGAAGATGGCGCGAACTTCGGCTTGACCGAGTTCTTCTTCGACCAGTTCCGGTTCGAGGAGACCTTCCATCGCCCCTTCGATGTCGTCGAGCAGCTTGTAAATCACGCTGTACTCGCGCACGTCCACCCCTTCGCGATCGGCCGCTTGACGCGCACCGCTGGCTAAGGTGGTGTTAAACCCGAGGATAACGGCGCTACTGGCGGCCGCTAAGTCGATGTCAGTTTCGGTGACTTCGCCGGGAGCGGCCAACAACACCCGCAATTGAACTTCGTCTTGAGGGAGTTGGTTCAACGCCCCGAGAATCGCTTCAACAGACCCCTGTACGTCAGCTTTGAGAACCAAGTTGAGTTCCTTGAGTTCCCCTTCGCTGGCGCGAGCCGAGAGGCTGTTGAGGGTGACGCGGCGAGAGGCCATGGTCTGCTGCAAGCGAGACTGACGTTTCGCTTCGTTGCGTCGGTCGGCTTCGGACCGGGCTTCTTTTTCGTTGGTGAAGACCTCGAACTCGTCGCCGGCCTCGGGAACGTCGTTCATCCCCAACACTTCTACGGCGAAAGACGGTTTGGCTTCTTCGACGCGATCGCCGCGATCGTCGAGCATGGCGCGGACTTTGGCGAATACAGAACCCGCCACGAGAACGTCGCCGACGCGCAGCGTCCCGTTTTGCACCAGCAGGGTCGCCACCGGACCGCGCGCTTTGTCCAAGTGCGCTTCGATGACGGTTCCTTTGGCCGGACGGTCGGGGTTGGCCGAAAGTTCTTCAATTTCGGCCACGAGCAGCAGCGTTTCGAGCAGCGTATCCAGGTTTTCGCCGCTAATGGCGCTCACTTCCACCATTTCACAATCGCCGCCCCATTCGACGGGAACGAGATTGTGTTCCATCAACTCCTGTTTGACGCGATCGGGGTTGGACTCTTCTTTATCGATCTTGTTGACGGCCACCACCATCGGGACGCCTGCGGCTTTCGCGTGGCTAATGGCTTCGAGGGTTTGCGGTTGCACGCCGTCGTCGGCGGCCACCACCAGAATGGCGATATCCGTCACGCGAGCGCCTCGAGCCCGCATCGCGGTAAAGGCTTCGTGACCCGGCGTATCGAGGAAAACGATCTGTTGCGTTTTTCCTTCTCGTTCCACGTCCACGTGGTACGCCCCAGTATGTTGGGTAATGCCTCCGGCTTCCCCTTGGGCTACCTTGGTCTTGCGAATGGAGTCCAACAGGGTGGTTTTCCCGTGGTCGACGTGACCCATGATGGTGACGACGGGCGGACGCAGTTGCAGGTTTTCCAAATCTTCTGCGTCGAGCATTTCGGTCGTCTTGCGGGCTTCCGATTCGGCTTCGGGGGTGCTGACTTCCACGCCGAGTTCTTCGGCCACCATGCTGGCAGTGGGAACGTCCAGGGTTTGGGTGACGTTGACGGCAATTCCTTGCATGAACAGCCGTTTGACGATTTCCGTTTCGGGAACGCACAGCACGTCTGCTAGTTCCCGCACGGTCAAGCTGTTGGTCAGCTCCACTTCCGAGGGACGCTCCGGCTTGACGGCTCGCTCTCGGCGATCGCGTCGCTGGCTCCGTTGAGAGCCGCCGTCGCCACCGCCACCGCGAGAGGGGGTCGGTCGCTTGCGGGCGCTGGGGGTCGGCCGGCTTTCCGATTTGGGTTTCGGCGCTTTAGGCGGCCGGGCGATCGATCGACTGACCTCGACAGCCCCTTGACTGGCGTCCTGTAGGTCGGCCTCGAAATCTTCGTCGTCGTCTTCGATGGGACGGGTACGACGCTTCGATTTGGACGGTTTGCTGGGTTTTTCGGGAAACTCGACGGTTTCGTCCTCGTCGCTGCGGCGTTTTTTGGTTTTCGCCTTGCGAGGGGGTTTCGGACGTTTGAGGGTGAGGCTGTCCACCTCGTCCTCGTCGTCGCCGCTCTGGTCTTTGGCCTTGCCTTTGGTATCTTCTTCCTCGCTGCTCTCGCCCTTGTCGGCTTTGGCGTTCAGGCGCACCAATTCCGGCGGACGTTTGAGTTTGGGAACGGGGCGTTTGGGTTCTGTATCGTCCTCGCCCTGTTTTTTGGCCGCCGGCCTCGAGGGTTTCGCTTTGGGTTTCGGCGGTGTCGGAGCCTCTTGTTCTTGGGGAGGCTGAGGTTTTTCGACCCGTTTTCGAGGTCGCGACGATTCCGAAGCGCCTCCTCGGGCGGGCGTGGTTTTTTCCGTCTTGGGTTTGCGAGGCTGCGGCCGGGGCGGCGGACCGATGAGTTTCGGCACTTCTGCCTCGTTGTCTGAAGCGTCTGACGGCGACTCCGAAGACGGCTCGGGAGACGGCTCGGGAGACGACTCGGGAGACGACTCCGAAGACGGCTCTGAGGGGGGTTCTGAAGACGACTCTGAAGCGATCGCTTCCGGTTCGGGCGTCGGTTGGCTCGGACGCTTGGGCGGCGCGACGACCTCCGGCTCGGAAGAGGCGGCCGGCGCGTTCGCGTCGTTGGGGGACGAAGGCGATTGAGGTCGCACGGGTTTGTCAACCAATTCAGGCGTTACCTTGTTGGGGGAAGTAGCGTTAGCAGCCGGTCGCTCGGTGTCGTCCGACTCGATCGGTTGGGAGTTACGCGGTTTGTGCTCGATTTTCAAGATTTGCTGCTTTTTGCGATTCGGTTTGGGGGAGGATTTGGGTTGACGGGGAGGTGGAGCATTGACAACGGCATTTCCGGCCGCTTGGCGAATTCGATCGGCGTCTGCCTCCGTGATGGTACTACTATGACTTTTATAGGCAATGTCGAGTCGATCGCAAAACGCTAATATCTGTTTGTTGTCTACGTTTAACTCCCGAGATAAATCGTACAGTCTCACTTTGCCGTTGTTCATCCAATCTAACCTCTTATGTCATCATTTGCTTGTCCCTGGCGAATGGTGGATTCGTCTTGTGGTTGGTCGTGGTTGGGCGGGCATGGTTCCCGTGTCTCTGACAGACGCTGCCAAAGGGCTTCATAAACCGATGGGGGTACACTGGCTCTGAGCGTGCGTCCGAGTCTGTTCTTTTTCTGGGCGGCTTTTAGGCAGTCGGCTCGGGGACAAATATACGCCGACCGCCCCATCCCTCGATCTAATTGTAGCTGATGGGATGGATGGACTCGAACGACCCGCCAAAAGGCATCTTTAGGGGCGACTTTTCCACAACTGATACACCGCCGAAGGTTGGGTTTCATGCTGGAGATTCGGTCAGGGGTTCTCGATCGTTTTCCTCAACTTCAGGGTCGGCCTCGGGTACGGTTTCCTCGACAAGGTTCTCGTCTTCCACGGGGGCTTCCGCCACGGAAACGGCTTCCGATTCGGGGGTTTCGTCGGTTTCTGGAGTCGCCTCGTGAGAGGCTTCGAGGTCGCGCAGGTACTTGGCCGTATCTTTAATATCGATTTTCCATCCTGTCAACCGTGCGGCCAGGCGCACGTTTTGTCCTTCTTTCCCGATCGCGAGGCTGAGTTGGTTCTCGGGGACGAGGACGTGAGCTTGTCGGGCTTCTGGATCGACGAGGCGCACTTCGTCTACGCGAGCCGGAGATAGGGCGTTGGCGATGTAGGTGGCGGGGTCGGGCGACCAGCGAATGACGTCGATTTTTTCGCCTCGCAGTTCGTTCACCACTACTTGAATGCGCGATCCCCGCGCCCCGATGCAAGCGCCGACGGGATCGACATCTCGCTCGAGGGTATCGACGGCGATTTTGGTGCGCGGTCCGACGTAGCGAGAGGGGGGATTGGCTTCTCTGGCTACGGCCACGATGCGCACCACTTCGTCTTCGATTTCGGGGACTTCGTTCTCGAACAGGTACACGACCAGTCCGGCGTCCGCCCGAGATACTTGCAGTTGAGGACCGCGATGGGGACCTTCGCAAACCCGCTTGAGTAACACTTTAAAGGTGGCGTTGGCGCGGTAGTTGTCGTTGGGGAGTTGTTCCCGTTTGGAAAGTTCGGCTTCGACTTCGGGACGGCCGAAGCCGCTGCTGACGGCGACGATGGCCGATTGACGCTCGAAGCGCAACACTCGGGCTTGTAAGATGTCCCCTTCGAGGTCTTGGAATTCTTCTTGAATGAGTTTTCGTTGTTGGTCGCGCAGTTTTTGGGCGAGGACTTGTTTGGTTTGGATGGCGGCCATGCGCCCGAAGTCGTCTCGTTCGGGGGTTACGTCGAGGACGACGGTATCGCCGAGTTGGGCTTCGGCGGCGACTTCTCGCACTTCTTTGAGGGAAATTTCGCGATCGGAAACGCTGACTTCTTCGACGATGGTTTTGGTGGCCAGGACGCGAAAGCCTTCTTCTTCGATGTCGAGTTCGACTTCGACGTGGTCGAAATAGGTATCGTCGAATTGGGTGCCGTCGAGGCGTTGGGTGCGGCGAAAGCGTTCGTAGCCTTTGAGGAGGGCTTCTCGCAGTGCGGCTTGGACGGCAGGTTTGGGCAGGTTGCGCTCTTGGCTGATGTTGTCGATCATATCTGCCAGTCCGGGCAAGCTAACCATAGACATAGTGGATATCCTCCAGGTTTTAAGGGTACGAGCGATCGCGCGTTAACTGGGGTTAACGCACGGCGGTTGGGAAACGAGTGATGTACGGGAGCGCGTCGCTTCAGTCGAGACGGACTTCGACGATCGACTCTCGGGGAACGGATACGATCCGGCCTTTACAACTTAGCTGAACGCTGGTGTCGTCTCGCCGGACGAGTTGGCCGTTCCATTGGGTGTGACCTTTGTAGGGTTCGGTGGTGGTAACGGTCACGGAAAATCCTTTGAAGGCGACGAAGTCTCGATCGCTGGTCAGGGTATCGGACAAACCGGGACTCGAAATTTCTAGCACGTAAGCGTCGGGAATGACTTCGCTGGCGTCTAGGGCGGCTTCGAGGGCGCGGCTCATGGCTTCGCAGTTGTCGAGACTTGTATCGCCGTCGGGGTTGCGAATGTCGACGCGCAGCACGGGCGGCCGCTGGTTCGTTTGGAAAACCGCCCCGACGAGTTCTAAGCCTAAATCTTCGGCTACGGGGGTTGCTAATTCTAGGATTTTGGGGATCGGGGATTGGGTCATAAAGCGAACTGCAACAAAAAAAGTGGGTACGCACCCACTTCACCAAATTTCGGCGACTTCGAGGGGTTCCCGACCTCGAGACCGAGGAATTCCTTCGACCTGTCACACCGGACAAAGGAAGACGATCGATCCGGCGGCCGTCTTTTGACCTCGCCTGCCGACCGCCTGCGGTCAGCCCGACCGTCTGGGTTGTTGAATACCTGGTGTCTCGCACGGACGCCGTCGGTTTCGCGGCTCGATCGCCAGTGCGGCAGACTGGCCGACGTACTTCAACTCACGGGTGAACCCACAATTAGTTCTAGCTTATCAAAAAGTTTGCGGCAACGGAGATGAGATGATTGGTAATTGGCAATTGATAATTGACAATTTCTCTCTATCCCATCACCTCATCATCCCATCATCTATTTCTGTGCGGCTTCCCGCAATCGCTTGCTTTCTTGGACGATCGCTTCGATATCCTCGATTTCCGCTCGACGCACGTAATTTATCTTGACTTCTTCGAGGAAATCTGATAAAAGAACCTGGATTTCGTCGATGTTCTCGGGTTTACCCACTTCGCTGCCCAAGGAGTCGGCGAATTTCTGCACGAGATTCTCGAACAATTTCGCCCCGACGGGATCTTCGATCGCCCCTCGGACGATACTGTACAGGGTATCGGTGATTTGTTCGACCAGTTCTTTGGCGATGCGATCGGGGGCATCTTTCAACCCCGGAACGCTTTGAATACTGGTATAAAACGCCGTCCCTTTCAACCCCACGGTGATACTGTGATGCAACAAGGCTTCGAGATCGGGTTTGATGCGCGGTAAGACTTCGTACACGCTGAGATTGACGAAGCGGTTGGATAGTACCTCAATTTCGTTGACGTTGTTGAGGTCGATATATTGTGGCTTGGGGGACTGCAAGAAGTTCGCGATCGCGTCTTCTTCAATGGCGTCCTGTAACTGGTCGATAATGCGAATAACGACGGTTTCTGTAATCTCTCCAGCGAGCGCGGCGACGATACCTTGATTGATTTGGGCGCGAAGGGGTTTGAGATTGACTAATTCAGATTGGTCGAGACGGAAAACCAGGGGAACGATTCGCGACAATCCTAACAGAGGAACCCCCAAGCCGGAGAAGGGAACTAACCAGAAAATATCGTACCAGCGAAACAGCCACGCTTCTTTCCACGGAATACCGACTCGTCTGGAAATCAGCCAGGTGCGGGCGATAAATTCTAAGCCGAACAAGCCGATAAACCAAATGTCGATCAGCCAAAAGCGATCGGTAAAGGTTCCACGAACGCTGAGAGACCGATAGTAATTGGTCTCCATTTTTCGGGCGATTTCTTTGTTGAAAAACTGGATTTCTTGTCGCCAAGTTTGTGGGGTTAAATGGTCTTGGCTCCAAAATTGGCGAAAGGCATCTTTGGCGGACTCTTCGTCCATGCGATCGCGCATTTCGTTTTTGATTTTTTCGAGGGTTCCGGTTTTATTGGCAATTTGAAAGGGGTTTTCGTCGATGGTGGCAACGCTTTGCTGTCTCAGTTCTTGGAGAATCGGCTCGACTTGGGGAGACTGTACGCCCGTTGCGGCCACTTGTTCTTCGAGGTTCTCGACGAGTTCGAGATATTGTTGGGTATCGCGATGGGGTTCGATCCCTTTAATTTTGTCGTAAGTTTCGTGGAACGCCTCGGGCAAGTAACGGTAATAGACATCTCGCCAGGGAACGTAACTGAGATCGAAAAGTACGAAGCCCACATCGAGAATTGCCACGATCGCCATGAGTTTTTCAAACCAGAGCGATCGAGGTTTGCGCTTTCGAGAAAGACGCGATCGAGAAGCCATAATGAGAGTTGATAATTGATAATTGATAATTGATAACGGGTTTCAGGAGGGTTGGCAAGGGAGCCGCCCCCATGTCCTGACCTCATCATCACATCATCTCATCATCTCCTCATCCACGTGCGTCTCGGCTTCGGAGACGGTCTGGGAATTGCCGTTTGGTGGATCGTCGGAACGTTCGGTGAAGGAGATAGGGGAAGTGGAAGGGGAAGACGATTCGCTAGGGGAGACAGGTCGATCGCCGTTTCGCCAAACTTGCCATGCGGCTTTGACGCCAGCCACGAGACCTCGCGTCGTTCCGCGCACGCGCTGGGTTTGCTGTTTGACGCTAGAAACGCTCTGGTTGACGTGACCGACGACTTCGCCAGCGTTTTTGACCCCCGTACTCACTTCGTCGGTCAGTTCGCCGAGTTCTAATCCAGTTAGGCGAAAGACTTCGAGGGTTGGGGGCAGTTCTCGCGAAAGGGTATCGGCGAGTTTTTCAATGCTGTTGGCGGCGCGTTGGAGTTCGCGGACGGCGGGAATTAAGGTCAGGCTTACAGCGACGAGGCTGAAGGCGACCATTCCCAGGGACAATCCTAGCCAGAATACGGGTTCGGTCACGGGTTTGCGGTTAGGTCGATCGATCGCTGAGGACGGAGGATTGGGAATTCTGAGCGTCTGCGGGGGGGTCTGAAATCTCGGCTTCAGCTGCTTGAGCGGCGGCTTGGGATGCGGCGATTCCGGCGGCGACGGCCTCGCGCAGTCTGCCCAGGGTGTCTTCCCAGTTCCGCAGGGCCGATTCGGAAAGGCGATCGGCTTTCAGTTGGACGTTGGAGGTCAGGTCTTCGGCGAGTTCGGGCATGGCTTGGGCGGATTTTTTCAGGATTTTCCGCGTTTCGCGTCCCGATCGCGGTGCGAGTAATACGCCAGTGACAGCGCCGACGACGCTACCGAGTAACATTCCCCCGATGAACGTGCCTGTTTGGTTGTTCGGCATGGGTTTCGATCGAATGAGTCTCGCTCTTTATTGTACGTGGATTTTCCTGGCTTTTCTGGGGCTGGAAGTTTGGACGGCTATCGATGGGAGGAGTCTGTGGAGGGGTTGAGGCGGTTGTTTGGGCGCGTCAGGCGCAGCAGCCAACGGCTTAATTTCAGCAGTTGTTGGAGGAGGGAGAGGTATTCGAGAAGGCGGCGGTAGCGATCGCGGGTGTGGTGGATTTGCTGGTGTTGCTGGCGCAGCAAGTGGGGAACTTGGGGCAAGTTTTCGGCGGCGCGACGTTCGGCGTCGGATACGGTGTCGGCCAACTGCGACAGGCGCGATCGCACTTGCCAGAGAGAGACGGCCAGGGCAAAGCCAATAAGCGACAGGGAAAGGTTAATGCTGACAACGGTAACGAGTTCGGGGGTAACGAGTTCGGGGGTAACGAGTTCGGGGCGATCGAACGGCAGGGAAAGCATTGCGGAAACTCGGTGGGGATCGATCGAGAAACGATGCGAGATCGTTGCGATCCTAGCGAAGTCGCCGGGTTCCAGCAATAGGAAACCCCCTCGCTTCGAGAGTTTGACGCCCCGTCGTCGAGGCCGATTTCGCTCCCAAAGATTCTGTAGTTTTGTATACTTTAATTAAGGAACTGTTATATCGATCTCCAAATTCCTTAATGTGAAGACACTTCTTAGCAACAGGAGTTTCGTCCCTTCAGTTCCCGACCGTCGTTCGTTTTTTAAGAGGCAAAAGTTAGCGTGAATCCTCACCCTTTAGCTGAGTTACGGTGCTATAACGCCAAAGCGATCGCCCGTTACTACCAGCGTCGTCCCTGGGAAGCGATTTGGCGTGCGATCGTAGTTCTCTGGCTCTTAGCTGGATTTTTCATGGGCTTAAAATTAGATGAATGGTTCGATCGCACCGAGCGTAACAAAGCCAAACGCGCCAAACAACTGCGAGAAACCCTCACCCATCTCGGCCCCACCTTCATCAAAGTCGGCCAAGCCCTTTCGACACGACCGGATTTAGTCCGCAAAGACTTTCTCGAAGAACTCGTCAAACTTCAAGACCAACTTCCGCCCTTTGATAACAACACCGCCTTACGGATTATCGAAGCGGATTTGGATTTGACGCCGGAAGAGATTTTCCGCGAACTCTCGCCTTCTCCCATCGCGGCGGCCAGTTTGGCGCAAGTGTACCGCGCCCGTCTCCACAGTGGGGAAGAAGTGGCGCTGAAGGTTCAACGTCCCAATCTCCTCCCCATTCTCACCCGCGATTTATACCTGATTCGCTGGGCGGCCACCTGGATCGATCGATTTTTACCCTTAAACTTGGGTCACGATTTAGTTTTAGTTGTTGATGAATTCGGCACGAAACTGTTTGAAGAAATCGACTATATCAACGAAGGTCACAACGCCGAAAAATTCGCCCACAATTTCCGCAACAACCCCCGCGTCAAAGTTCCCGATATTTACTGGCGCTATTGCAGCAAACGGGTTTTAGTTCTTGAGTGGATTCACGGATACAAACTCACCGAAACCACCAATTTAGAACAGGCGGGAATCGACCCCCAAGCCATTATTGAAGTGGGCGTGACCAGCGGCTTACAACAACTGCTCGAACATGGGTTTTTTCACGCCGATCCCCATCCTGGGAACCTGTTCGCTACGAAGGACAATCAAATGGCGTACATCGACTTCGGGATGATGGATCAACTCGAAGAATGGATGAAAGAAACCCTCGTCGATGCCTTGGTTCACCTGCTGAATAAAGATTACGAAGACCTCGCCAAAGATTTTGTAAAACTGGGATTTCTCGCCCCAGAAACAGACATTCAACCTATCGTTCCGGCGTTGGAAGAAGTCCTCGGGGACATTTTGGGGAAAAGCGTTCGAGATTTCAATATTAAGACGGTCACCGATCGCTTCTCGGAATTGATGTACGAGTATCCGTTCCGCATTCCCGCGAAGTTCGCATTAATTATTCGATCGGTGGTGACTCAAGAAGGTTTAGCCTTGAGTCTCAATCCCAACTTTAAAATCGTCGATATCGGCTATCCCTATTTAGCCCAGCGTTTGTTACGGGGAGAATCGCCCCAGTTACGTCGCCGTTTGTTAGAGGTGTTGTTTAAAGACGGACAGTTCCAATGGCACCGATTGGAAAACTTAATTCAAATCGCCCAAACGGACGGAAATTTCGATATCGTTCCCACGGCGCAATTGGGATTGCAATATCTATTATCCGACGAAGGGAAGTTTTTGCGGCGTCAGTTGTTGGTGGCGTTGACGGAAGACGATCGCCTTCACACGGAAGAGGTACAGCGTCTTTGGAATTTGGTGAAAGAAGACGTGAAACCGGAAAAATTGTGGGATGTGGCGGTTGAAGCGATTTCAGAGTTTTCTATGCGCCGCGTCTCGGAGGTGGCGCCAGATTGGTTTCCGGAGGCTGCTTTTGCTGCTTTTCAACAACGTTAAGCCCGTTTAAGGTATAACTTGGGAAAGTTCGCGAGTCTTTCCCATTTTTTTTTGGTCAATTTTACATTTAGGCGGTTTGTGACGATGTTTTATTCCGATCCTCCTTACGTTTTGATGGCGGTTAGCTTGGTAGCGGCGGCGATTTGCGGGTATACGTTCTATGTGACGTTGGTGGGTACGTTGAAGCAATGGTCGAAGTCGCGATCGAGTCGCTTGTTGGCGTCCCTGCGCGGTTCGCAGTTGTTGTTCCCGTTTACTGGGATGGCGATCGCGGCGGTGGGGTTTTTGTCGGCGGCGTTGCTGTTTTTTGCGATTCCCGATCGCGTTGCTTACGGCTTTTCGGCGGTGGTTTCGCTGCTGTCGGCGGTGTTGGTGTGGAATCAACTGATGACGTTGTTAGGTCGTTTGGAAAAAGGCGGGACGAAAGCCTTGAAACTCGAGGAGTTTAGTTTGGGAGAAATTCGCATTCTCGGCGGAGATTCGGACAGTTAACGGACGGTTTTCAGAGGACGCGCGATAAGACCCCCGGTATCTTCTAGATACTGGGGGTCTGGTTTTGAGGAATAGCTTTGAGTAGCCACTCAATCGAGTAGGTCAGCTTGTCTCCGAGGAATTTACCTTTTTGAAATCCCCTCCCATTTTGTTAATCTGACTGACGATTTTTTAAAAATTTTAAATAATTGCAAATAATCGTAAATAAAGCTCAAATTTTATTGCATAATTCAGGATTTTATGTGTCACTTCGGTAAAAGCACAGGAGACTCGAGTTAAGTCTATAGGGAGTTCCCCAAAATTACGGAATTTGGAAAATTGACGTTGCACGATGGCGATCGATCCGTTTAGTATAAAAGGATAGATAAAAAAAATAGAGCATAGAGGAATTCGCGTATGGAAACGAAAGAACTGAAGGTTTTACTCAAAATCTTAGGTCATAAAGGATATCAAGCAAAAATAAGCGAAATTAAGCCCACGTCTAAAGCCACAGTTAAAGAGACGATTTCTCTGTGTAAAAAACTGGGCGATCGCGAACTTCTGGAATTACAGTCGGAAATTACTCGCTTCAAAATCGAAGCCGCTGGAAAAACGTTATTGGAGTCCGACATCGAGAATTTACCCTTATCGCAAGACAGCGTAAAAGCCCTCAAAGCTTGTGCGGAAAAAACGGCGAAACCGGGAGATATTAGAATCGCAGCGGCGAAGCGTCAGGCGGTTCTTCACGATTTGGTCGATCGCGGGTTTGTAAAAGCGGTTGAAACCAAGATTATCGGCGCGAGGTTAAGCGAGCGCGGTAAGGTTTTCTTGCGGGATGAATACGCCGACACGAGTACCCGGAGAAACTTGCAACTGATGGCGTCGCAGTTGACAAACTATATTCAGTTTATGCGGAGTTGTCTGACAGAATCAACGCCCGTTGTTTATGCTACGGGCGAGAAAATGGCTGAGGCGAAACCAGCGGCGAGACTGACGGAAAAACCCAGCGATGAGGAGATTTTAGCGTGGATTCGCAAGCTCGATCGCGAACTGAATACCGATAATTATCTCCCCATTTATCACCTTCGCGAAAAGTTAGAACCTCCCCTGACGCGAGACGAGTTTGAAAACGCCTTGTATCGCTTGGAACGCCACGATAAAATCCAGTTGAGTTCGCTACAAGAAAGTCGCAATTACACCCCCGAACAAGTGGCTGCGGGAATTCATCAGCCCGTCGGTGGAATTTTGTTTTTTATTGTTCTCAATTGATGGGGCTTGAGATGGTTGTTTTAAAGCCATTTCAATTTATCTCAATTCAGTCCCTGTGACTTGAACTGTCGCACTCCGATTTCCTAAATTTACGTGAAACTCAAAAATTGTTATGTCTTCAATAGTCGAGCTTGTTAAGCAGGAATTTAACCCTTTTGACCCCGTTACGTCTTATAGTGGTAACTTTTGGGAAGAAAACCAAGAAAAAGCATTAACGGTTGATTCGATTCACGAAAAAGAACTCGCCTCGATTATTGACGTGATTCGACGAGTTGCTCGCGATCGCATGACGCGGACGGTTCTCGTTCGGGGGGATAAAGCCTCGGGAAAAAGTTATTTATTAGGACGCCTAAAAAAGCAGGTCAATCGCGAGGCGTTTTTCGCCTATATTGGCCCTTGGTCTCACGAAGATTATATTTGGAGACATTTTTTACGCCATATTGTCGATAGCTTAATGCACGTTCCGGAAGGAGAGACGGAATCTCAGTTAAGTCTGTGGCTAAAAAGTTTATCGGCGTTTCACGATAACAGTTTGACCAAAAAAATCCTCGGAGAACGAAAACTTTTTATTCAAAACCAAAAAAGTACGCATCCGACGGGAATTTATAGACCTAACGAGTTTTTTGGCGTTCTCTACCACCTTACCAATCCCGATTTGTACGATCTCGCCTGCGATTGGTTGAAGGGGGAAGATTTAGACAAGTCAGATTTAAAACAACTGAACGTTAGAAGTTCCATCGATAGTGAAGATGCGGCTCAAAATATCATTGCGAATATCGGGCGAGTCGCGGCGAAATCTCCGTATCCCATCGCGATTTGTGTCGATCAGGTCGATGGACCTTTCAGTAAAAATCCTAACGGTTTGATGACGCTGTTGGATTTAAATACGACGATTCACAACGAGCGGCTGAAGAACTTTTGTATTATTATCAGCTTGATTAACGATACGTGGAACAGCAAAAAGCATCAAGCGGCTGTGGAAGCCATGCTCGATCGCATTGATGGGGAAATCCAGCTAAAACGCATTACCACCGAACAAGCAGCGCAAATTTGGGAAAAACGACTGGCTCCCCTTCATGGAAAAGCCAACCCCAAACCGAAATATTCTCTCGAACCGCTCGATCGCAACAGCCTCGAACAAAGTTTTCCCAGTGGAAAAACGACACCTCGGGCGACGATTCAGCTTGGCTATAAACTGATTCAAGCGATAAACAATGACGGAAATATAGTTCCCACTGATTTAACGGCCGCATTTGTACAGGTTTGGGACAAAAAATTTGGAAAAACACAGCATCGAATCGAAAAAATTCGCCATCTGTCTTCGCCAGACTTGGCTTTTGCGCTGCAACGCATCCTGAATACGCTCGAAATTCCGGACGTGACACGGGGATATTTACAAAGTCCCACCTATCGCAATTACTCCTTTACATTCACCCATCCGAAAACGAAAAAGAAAGTGGCGGTATTTTGGGATGAAAACCCCAATCTGAGGAGTTTTTGCAATGCGATGAAGGCTTGTCAAAAACAACTCAATAAAGGGGATTGCGATTCGCTGATTTTGATTCGCGCAGAAACGATGGGAGATGCACGAAATCAGGGATATAAGCTGTTTCAAAAAATATTCGGACAGGAGAACAGCCATCGCCATATTACACCCCATCTGGATTCGGTGCATTATCTCGATACCCACAGTTCGCTGTTGAACGCTGCGTCTTCGGGAGATTTGACAGTGGGCGATCGATCTCCGAACGAAGACGAACTCAAAGCCTTATTTCGGGATTCAAATATTTTAGAACAATGTACGTTACTCCAAGAACTTGGGGTGGTGACGACATCCCCTGAAAATGGCACAAAACCCGATCCCAAGCCGAATCTTGGGCTTCAGCAGGCGAAAGCCAAAATCATCAACATCATGAAAACCCAGAATTTGATGGGGTTGAAAGTCGTGAGTCAGGAAGTTCGGGAAAAATTCGATCGTCTCACTGAAGAAGATTTTCAAACTCTGATTCAAGAATTAGTCCAAGAAGACTGCATCGATATCATCGGAAAAGACACCCAACCCGAAGGTCAGTTTTTACGCTGGATTCCCGAATCACAACGAAAATCACAACGAAAATCACAACCCAAATCACAACAAAAATAAACCCCAAAATCTCAGGAGATGTTCTCGTGTACCTCTCCCAACGGAGTGAAATTCAATCCGCCATAAAAAAACTCTCCCACTTCTCTCGTTTGTGGGTAGACACCGAGACGGCGGATTGGAACACCAAACACCCCAAACTCTCCCTCATTCAAGTCTCCGCGACTCCCGACGACACCACGGGAGAGTCGGTTTATCTGTTCGACGTTCTTCACCAACCCGAAAGCGTCGAACAGTTCGTTCGTCAAATTATGGCGAACCCCAATATCGAAAAAGTCTTCCACAACGCCAGTTACGACTTGCGATTTCTCGGGAAATCTCAATCTCAAAACGTCACCTGTACCTATCAACTGGCGCGAAAACTGGCCAAACTAGACCGCCTCAAACTCGACAGAAACGGCGGTTCGAGATTGCAGCGTCTACCGAATCTCAAACTTAAAACCCTCGCCAGAGAACTCTGTCACTTCACCGACATCGACACCGACTCCCAAAGCAGCGATTGGCGACGGCGTCCCTTAACCGCCGAACAACTGCGATATGCCAAACTCGATGTAGTGTACCTGTCCCACGTTCATCGTTCTTTGTTAGATTTGTCTTCGCCGATGTCTCCTCATTTCACCGCTACCGATGTTCGAGTCGCTTTGGAATGTCCGCGTTTGTTTTACCTCGGACATCGCTTGAACCGTAAAACCCTCTTTCTCCCCGATACGCAATACGCCGGAATTGGAAACCCGTTTCATCGGTTGGCGCATCAGTTTATTAATTTGGCGTTGGAGGATTCGCGATTTCAGGCGCTTCTGTCACCGTCAGCGGAAAATCTCAACGCTGACGATTTGGCGCAACAGATGCAACACCTGTTTTACGATCGCGTGTTTTACGACTATACCAACGCCGAAATCGCGAAAAATCCCGATTTCGTGGGGACGTTACCACAGATTTGGCTGGGTTTACAGGGGTTAATTCGTCATTACGCTGAACTTTTGATTCGCAATCGCTACCACTGTCACGGAGATTCGGTGTTGGCGGAAACCTTCATTGGAAGCGAGTTAAAGTTACACGGAACTTATCGGCTTCCCGATGGTACTCAGCAGGAAATTCGGGGACAGTTTGATAATTTAATTTACGATTTCGATGGCCAGCGGCTTCGGGTGGTGGAGTACAAAACCTATCAAGGCGCCGATCCTTCGGCGCAAGTGTTACAGGTGGGATTGTACGCTGATTTGCTACACCAGCAGAAGCAACAACCCATCGACGCGGCGGTGTATTGCGTCCTTCCGCAGTTCCAAGCCTATCGCTATGACTGGGAGGAATTGCGGAGAGTGGTTCGGAATTTCCTTCCTCAACGGTTACAGGAGATGCGGGAGTGGGTGCGCTGGGAGTTCGATTCCCCCAATCCCCCGCCGAAAACGGCGAATCGCCATTTGTGTGAAATTTGTCCGCAGCAAAAATCTTGTCAAAACGATTTCGGAGTGGAGGAGGTGAGAGACTCTGAAGTTTTGCGGGATATTTCTTCTGAAAATATATCGAAATCCCCCTCAGCGGTTTCATCTACGTCTTCAGAGAAACCCTCGTCCGAAGTAACACTGACGCCGAAACCCGAACCGACTCCCGAACCGGATGCGGATGAATGGGGAACGCGGCTTGTGGAGGTGTTTCGCGCTTTTGGTGTTGATGTTTCTTATCAGGGTTCGGCGGTGGGGCCTTCGTTTGTGCGGGTGAAGTTGAAGCCTCAGTTGGGGGTGAAGGTGTCGTCGTTGTTGAGACTGTCGAACGATTTGCAGGTGCAGTTGGGTATTGAGTCGCCGCCGATGATTTCTCCGCAGGCGGGTTTCGTGAGTGTGGATTTACCCCGCAGCGATCGACAATTTGCGTTGTTCGAGCAGTATATCCGACGGGAAAGCTTTTTGCCGACTGCGCCAGTTCGCATCGCCATTGGCGTGAATTTAGAGGGGAAACTGGTCGAGGCGGATTTGTCCGATCCCAATACTTGTCATTTTTTGGTGGGGGGAACTACGGGAAGCGGAAAAAGTGAGTTTTTACGGGCGATGTTGTTGAGTTTGATTCAGCGTCGATCGCCCCAATATTTGAAAATTGCGCTGGTCGATCCGAAGCGGGTCACGTTTCCGGAATTCGAGAAAATGCCTTGGCTGTTATCTCCTGTTGTTAAAGATAGCGATCGAGCGGTGGAATTGATGTCGGAACTGGTGGACGAGATGGAGTCTCGCTATCAAAAATTCGAGGCAAGCGGCTGTAACGATTTGCCGAAATACAATCAATATCGATTGAAAACAGGGAAAGAACCGGAGCCGCCGATTGTTTGTATTTTTGATGAATATGCTGATTTTATGGCGGATTTGGAAGTTCGGAAAACTCTCGAATATTCTATTAAACGCTTGGGCGCAATGGCACGGGCGGCGGGAATTCATTTGATTATTACCACACAACGACCGGAAGCGCAAGTGGTTACACCGATTATTCGATCGAATTTACCGGGTCGCGTGGCGTTGAGAACCTCCAGCGAAGCGGATTCTGATATTATTTTAGGGGCAAAAAAAACGCAGGCGAACAATCTTCTCGGTAAAGGCGATTTGCTGTATTCAAGAGGTTCAAAGTTTTATCGGCTTCAAAGTTTGTTTGCTCGGAAAGTTGAGTTTTAGCTTATATAATAATAGTGGCTATTTTATCTAAAATATGAATTTTTGAGTACAATTGAAGAGATTTAGCCGGGTCGCTCGAAGAATTTGAGTGACTTGAATTCGCAGGAGGAGCGATCGATCGCGTGAGTTCAACGCCCAACCCCCCACAACCCCGTTCGTATTCCGATGTCGATCTTGAAGATGTCGATCTTGAAGATAATTCACCCATCGAATATTACGATCGCGTCGGATCTCACGGCGTTCTCGTGGTCGTAGACGAAGCAAACTGGACGGTCGTACAGGTGAGTGAGGCGATCGAGTCGTTTTTCGGCGTCCCTCCCGAAGCGATGGTGGCGCAACCCCTGTCCCAACTGCTGAACGCTTCCCAAATCGAACGGCTCCAAAACGAGCTTCCCGAACTGACGCCCTACACTCCCCTCGTCCTCGATTTCGAGATTCCCAGTCCCGAGAAACCTCGCAACTACCACGCCCGCGTTCACCGCAACAGCGAGGGCTTTCTCCTGTTGGAATTCGAGCCAAACGGAACCAGCAGTCAAGGGATGAATTTTTCCCGTTTTTACCAACAGGTGCGATCGATCGTCAGCCAACTCCAACAGTCGGCCACCCTCGAAGATCTTTGTCAAACCACCGTCAACGCCGTGCGCCAGTTGACCGGGTTCGATCGCGTCATGGCCTACCAATTCGACGAAGAGGGTCACGGTTGCGTCATCGCCGAAGCCAAACACCCCGACCTCGAGTCTTACGTAGGACTCCATTTCCCCGACGCCGATACTCGTTCCTGTCGCCACCTCTTTGCGGCGAACTATCTGCGGTGGATTCCTGACGTTCGCGCCCCGGAATCCGCCCTCGTTCCGCCAACGCCCCAGGGAACGGACAAACCCCTGAATAATGGTCAATCTTGGCTGCGCGGCGTCGTTCCCTGTCACCAAGTCTATTTGGAAAATATGGGAAGTCGATCGACCTTGGTGATGTCTTTGACGAAACAAAAACGGTTGTGGGGGTTGATTTCCTGTCACCACCGAGAACCCACGCAACTGTCTCCGGAAATCCGCGACGCTTGCGAGTTTATCGCCCGCACCACCTCCATCGAACTGTCCGTTAAAGAAGACCGCAGCGCCTACGACGACCGGGTTTCGGCTCAAATCAAGCTCTCGCAACTCGTCGAAGCCATGTCGGAGGCGAAAGATTGGGTGCGGGGCGCGACGGATAACGCCAGCGTTCTGTTGGGAATCGTTAAGGCGTCGGGGGCGGCGATTTACCTTAGCGGAACCTGTCAGATGGTGGGGGATACTCCCTCTCATGAGCAGATTCGCGAGATCGTTGCTCAACTGGAGCCTCATTTTCAACAGGATTTGTTTTACAGCGATCGCCTCTCGGCTTGGATTCCCCAAGCCGAAGAGTTCCGTAACGTCGCCAGCGGGATTTTGGCGGTGGCTATTTCCCAAAACTTGGGTCATTATTTGCTCTGGTTTCGCCCCGAAACCTTACAAACCGTGCGCTGGGCGGGAAATCCCCACGATGTCGTGGAGGAAACGCGAGAGGGTGACGGAACGGTATACCTGTCCCCTCGGCGATCGTTTGCAGAATGGCGGGAGTTGGTGCGCGGAAAATCCCTTCCTTGGCGATCGAGTTCCATTGAAGCGGCCTTAGCCTTGCGAGATGCTATTTTTAAAATTGTTTTGCGTCAGGCGGAAGAATTGGCGAAACTCACGCGAGAACTGGAGCGATCGAACGCAGAATTGGAAAAATTTGCCTATGTCGCCTCTCACGACCTCCAAGAACCGCTAAACTTGGTTTCGAGTTACGTGCAACTGTTAGAGATGCGCTACGGCGATCGCCTCGACGACGACGCCAAGGAATTTATCGATTTTGCGGTGCAGGGCGTCACCCACATGCAGCGCCTGATCGAAGATTTATTAGCCTATTCGCGGGTTGGCTCTCGGGCTAAACCCTTCGCGGAAGTCTCTGTCGAAACGGTTTTAGAACGAGTGCAGATGAACCTGCGGAGTCGCATCCAAGAAACGGGAGCGCGATTTTCTTACGATGCCCTTCCGGTGGTTATGGCTGACGAAATCCAACTGACGCAGGTGTTTCAGAATTTGCTGGGAAACGCCCTCAAGTTCCGCAGCGATCGACCCTTAGAAATTCACGCCAGCGCCCAAGAGGAGAAGGACTGTTGGGTTTTTTCCCTACGCGATAACGGAATCGGTCTCGACCCGCAATTTGCCGATCGCATCTTCTCGATTTTCCAACGCCTGCACACGCGAGACGAATACCCCGGAACGGGTATCGGTTTGGCGATTTGCAAGCGGATTGTCGAGCGACATGGCGGACGGATTTGGGTCGTCTCCCAATTGGGAGAAGGGGCAACGTTTTATTTTACACTTCCAAAAAAACAAACCCCGACCGCTTGAGTTCGATTGGGACACCACCACCATGAAACGCCGAAACATTTTGCTGGTTGAAGACAATCAAGCCCACGTGCGCTTGATTCGCGAAGCCTTTCGGGAAAGCCAGCTTTTACACGAAACCATCGCCGTCAAAGACGGGATCGAGGCCATGGCCTATTTGCGTCGAGAGGGAGACTATGCCAACGTCCCGCTTCCCGATGCGATTTTACTGGATTTGAATTTACCTCGAAAAGACGGACGAGAGGTGTTAGCGGAACTCAAAAGCGACCCGACACTTCGACATATCCCGGTGTTGGTGTTGACCACTTCGGGAAACGAACAGGACGTTCGGGAAAGTTACGAGCTTCATGCCAACTGTTACATTAAGAAACCCCAAAATTTACGGCAACTGCTCTCGATCGTTGATAGAATTCAGCAATTTTGGCTCGAGACCGTAACGCTTCCCTCCGATTAACTCGAGTTAACAAATGACAAGTTGTCAGGGCAAATACTTTCTGGCTCTTTGCGATTCCGTGGTACTCAAAGCCCTTATCTGTCCGCGTTCGACGCCCGAACTTCCCCAGTAGTTAGGGTTCGGGCTGATGTTATGTATTTTTAACAAATACTAAGTTTTGTATTGTTTGAGGTGACTTTTTATACAAAGCGCGAAGTCAACTTGCATAATAGAAGGAAGACTTTAAGATACATAAACTTTTATATAATGTCCGAAAACTCTGTCACGATCTTGTTGGTCGAAGACAATCCCGCCCAGGCGAGATTGCTCCAAGAGCATCTAAAAAGCGTTCGTCACACGGCGTTCGAGTGGACGAGCGTTTCTCGTTTAGAGGGGGCGATCGAGGCGTTAAACGCCCGTCGTTTCGAGGTGATGTTGCTAGACTTGACGTTACCCGACAGTCAGGGGTTGGAGTCCCTCGATCGCATCGTGGCGGTGGCGCCGGAACTGCCCGTAGTGGTGTTGACCAACGCCGACGACGACAGCCTTGCCTTAGACGCTGTGCGTTTGGGCGCTCAGGATTACTTGGTCAAGCGCCACGTTAACAGCGAACTGCTGGCGAAATCCCTTCGCTATGCCATCGAACGCAAACAAGCCTCGGAAGCGCTGCGCCAGGCCAACAACGCCTTAGAAGAACGGGTGCGGGAACGCACCTTAGAACTGGCCCGGGCCAACGAACAGTTAAAACGAGAAATTCACGAGCGACAGGGCATCGAACAAGCCCTGATTCACGAAAAAGAACTGGCGCAAGTCACCCTGCATTCCATTGGTGACGCTGCCATTTCCACGGACGCCGAAGGGCGGGTGCAGTCTCTCAACCCCGTGGCGGAAACCCTGACGGGGTGGACGTCGGAGGCGGCGAAGGGGCAGGCTCTCGAAACGGTGCTGCGTCTGTGGGACGAAGTGACGCGCAATCCCGTGGAAAACCTGCTCGATCGTGTGTTGCGAGACGGCGCCTATCTCGATCCCTTAGACCATCGCTTGGTGGGCAGCAACGACACGCAAGAGTTTTGCGTGGAACTGTCAGCGGCGCCGATTCGCCTCCACAACGGCGAAACCCTGGGAGATATCGTCGGGGCGGTGTTGGTCTGTCGAGACGTGACCCCGGCGCGATCGCTGGCCCGCCAACTGTCTTGGCAAGCCAGCCACGACCCCCTGACGGGATTGGTCAACCGCCGGGAGTTCGAGCGTCGGTTGGAACGGGCGATCGAAGACGGACGCAGCAGCGAGGAAAGTCACGTGATGTGCTATCTCGACCTCGATCGCTTCAAAATCGTCAACGACACCTGCGGTCATTCGGCGGGGGACGAACTGCTTCGTCAAATCAGCGTCCTGTTGCACAGCAACGTCCGCAAAACTGACCTGCTGGCGAGATTGGGCGGCGACGAGTTCGGACTGTTGTTGTATCGGTGTTCCCTCAAAGAAGCGCGATCGGTGGTGGAAAAACTGATCGATCGCGTGCGGGCGTTCCGCTTCCTCTGGCAAGATAAAACCTTCACCATCGGTGTCAGCATCGGCTTAGTGGAAATCGACAACCGCGCCGAAAGCCGCGCTAAAGTGCTGAGCGCCGCCGATACCGCCATGTACGCCGCCAAAGAGGGCGGCCGCAACCGCTTCCACGTTTATCAACGGGACGATCGCGACATCGTGCGGCGTCACGGCGATATGGAATGGGTCTCGCGCATCGTCAAAGCCCTGGAAGAAGACCGTTTTTGCTTGTACGCCCAGCGCATCGCGCCGAGCGACCTCCAACGTCGATCGCGCGATCGATACGAACTGTTACTGCGGATGCAGGACGAAGACGGCAACCTCGTCTCTCCCGGCGAGTTCATGCCCGCCGCCGAAGCCTACGACTTGATGCCGGCCATCGATCGCTGGGTGGTGCGGACGCTCTTTGCCAAACTGGCGATCGCCGGAGAGTCCCCCAGCGACCTCAAACCCCTGTACATGGTGAACCTGTCCGGAGCGAGTTTCAACGACGAACAGTTTTTAGCCTTTCTGCGAGAGCAGTTTTGGCTGCACCACGTTTCCCCGGCCACCATTTGCTTCGAGATTACCGAAACCGTCGCCATTCGCAACCTCAACCAAGCGGCGCAGTTTATCTACCAACTCAAACAACTCGGCTGTTGCTTCGCCCTCGACGACTTCGGAAGCGGGATGTCATCGTTGAACTACCTGAAAAACCTACCCGTAGATTATCTGAAAATCGACGGTCACTTCATTAAAAATATCGAACACGACGTCATCGACGCCGCCACCATCGAAGCCATCAACCACATCGGCCACGTCATGGGCTTGCAGACGATCGCCGAATTCGTCGAAAACGATGCCATTCTCGAAAAAGTGAGACTGCTAGGGGTCGATTTCGTCCAAGGGTACGGCATCGACAAACCCAAACCCTTCGAGTGTCAGTATGCTACCCCTCGCAAAACGCGATCGCTAAAGTCCCCCCTTCGATCGAGTAAAAAAAGACCCGCGCTCGTGGCGCGGGCCGAACCGGCTATCGATGTGTGAGTGCTTAAGCCAACCCCTAAGCCGATTCGGGTTTCGGTAAAGAAGACGGGTGCATCAACACTTCCGAAGTCGATCGTTTCTCCACCATTTCCCGCGTAATCGTACAGCGAGTCACGTCCTTGCGGGAGGGGAGTTCGTACATAATATCGAGCATCAACTCTTCCACGATGCTGCGTAACGCCCGCGCCCCCGTCTTGCGGCGATAAGCCTCCTTAGCGATCGCCCGCAGCGCCTCCGGACGGAATTCCAACTTCACGTTGTCCATTTCCATCAACTTCTGATACTGCTTGATCAGCGCGTTGCGCGGTTGCGTCAAAATCGCCACCAGAGCTTCCTCATCTAACGGTTCCAGAACCGCTTCAATGGGAACCCGACCGATGAACTCCGGAATCAGACCGAACTTCACCAAATCTTCCGGTTCTAGGTGTTTCAGCAAATCAGAAGCTCGCTTGTCGCGGCCTTTGCCATCTCCGGGTTGAACGAAGCCGATACTTTTCTTCCCGAGGCGCTGTTCGACGATTTTTTCCAACCCGACAAACGCACCGCCGCAAACAAACAGGATGTTGCGCGTGTCGATTTGGATACAATCTTGATAGGGATGCTTGCGTCCCCCTTGGGGCGGCACGTTGGCCACCGTGCCCTCGAGCATTTTCAACAGAGCTTGCTGAACCCCTTCCCCCGAAACATCGCGGGTAATGGAAGGATTTTCGCTCTTGCGGGCGACCTTATCGAGTTCGTCAATGTAGATAATGCCCCGCTGGGCTTCTTCCACGTCCAAATCGGCCACTTGCAGCAGGCGCAGTAAGATGTTTTCCACATCTTCGCCCACGTATCCCGCTTCCGTGAGGGTTGTGGCGTCAGCCACCGCAAAAGGAACGTCGAGGATGTTCGCCAAGGTTTGCGCCAACAGGGTTTTACCGCAGCCCGTCGGTCCAATGAGTAGAATGTTCGACTTTTGAAGTTCGATATCCTCGCTGCCCTGCGCCGCTTGATTGACGCTGAGGCGCTTATAGTGGTTGTAAACTGCCACCGACAGAACCTTTTTCGCTTCGTCCTGGCCGATGGCGTGTTCGTCAAGATACCGCTTGATTTCCATCGGCTTGGGAATCTGCCCCAAAGACAGCTTCGCCGAACGCGGCCTCCGTCGTTCGGGGGGTTCCGAGCGTGGCGTCGGTTGGGGCGCGGCCGCCCCGGAATCGTACAGCTCCTCATCGAGGATTTCGTTGCACAAGTCCACGCATTCATCGCAAATGTACACGCCGGGTCCTGCGATTAACTTGCGAACCTGCTCCTGGGACTTGCCACAGAAGGAGCATTTGAGGTGGGAATCGTACTTATTCGGCATAAGCTGTCTCGTGCGAGAATTCGGCCAGGATCGGTGAGCGTGTTGTTCAAACAAAAGCGAACGTGACGTTCGGAGAAGAGCGAGACGAGACACATCGGCTGAAGGCGCTTCAGCTTATGCCCGACGGTTCGATCCGCGCCGCGTCCGTAGGGATCGAGCCTCAAGCAACAGCGAGGGCGGGTTGGGAAATGACCTGGTCGATCAAACCGTAGTCTTTCGCCTCGTCTGCCGACATGAAGAAATCCCGTTCGGTGTCCGCCTCGATGCGTTCGAGGGGTTTGCCCGTATGGTGGGCCAGCAGGCGGTTGAGGGTGTTTTTGTGGTAGAGGATTTCTTTCGCCTGAATTTCGATATCGACCGCTTGCCCTTGGGCGCCGCCGAGGGGTTGGTGAATCATGATGCGGGAATTGGGCAGGGACATCCGTTTGCCCGCCGCACCCGAGGCCAGCAAGAACGCCCCCATACTCGCCGCCAGTCCGAAGCAGATGGTGACGACATCAGGGCGAATTTGCTGCATCGTGTCGTAAATCGCCATACCAGCAGTTACGGAACCGCCGGGGGAGTTGATGTAAAGCTGAACGTCTTTTTCGGGGTCTTCGGCGTCGAGATAGAGCAGTTGGGCGACAATCGAATCGGCCACCGCGTCATCGACGGGAGTTCCGAGGAAGATAATTCGCTCTCGCAACAGTCGGGAGTAAATATCGAAGGCACGTTCGCCCATCCCCGACTGCTCGACCACCATTGGGATCGTCCCTTGGGCGCTAGAGTAAATTTGAGGGTGGGACAAACTCATCAAGTCGCGATCGAAGGGTTGGGATTTCAGCATAGACTCTCGGCTGTGATGGCGTGGGTTCGAGGGTCGGAACGGGGAACCGCCCCGAGGACACGATCGGTGTTCCTTACATTATGCCTTAGATAGTTGGCGACTGGCAGCGCCAATACACCGCTACTGCCGCCGCCGACCTCGGCATTTTCGAGGAATTACTCGGCAGATTCAGACGCTTCAGCGTCAGGATCTGCGGCGTCGGTGTCTGCCTCGGCTTCGTCCTCCTCAGATTCGGACAGAGTTCCTTCGGGGACTAATTCGATCTTAGCGCGTTCTCGCAGCCAGTCGAGGGCTTTTTGGGAAACCAATTCGTCTTCGACGAAGCTATGCAGGCGGGTTTCGTCGATGTCGCGATCGCTGAGTTGGTCGCGCACTTCCGCCATGCGGGTTTTAATCTCCTCGTCGCTGGGCTGGAGTTGCTCGACTTCGGCGATTTTTTTGAGCGCCAAGTCTTGTTTGAGTTTTTCGATCGCTTCGGGACGAGAGCGTTCGCGTAATTGCGGCAGGTTTTCCGGGGTGTAGAAGCTTTGAACGTCCAAGCCATACTGCTGTAATTGCATGGCCGTTTGCGTCAACATCACGTCAACTTCCTGTTTGACCATGGTTTCGGGCAGTTCCACCTCGACGCGATCGATCAGGGCTTCGACGATGGCTTTTTCGATGTTGGCCGTCGTTTGGCTTTCGGCTTCCTCTTTGAACTGCTTTTCGATGGACTCGCGCAACTCCTGCATGGTGTCGTAGTCACTCAGGGTTTGAGCAAAGTCATCGTCGAGTTCGGGCAGTTCTTTTTCCTTGATGTCTTTGACCGTGACCGTAAACCGCGCGTGTTCGCCAGCGAGGTCTTCATTAGGATAGTCTTCAGGGAAGGTGACATCGAAGGTTTTGGTTTCGCCGGCGTTGAGACCCACGAGGTTTTCCACGAAGCCAGCGATGAAGCGACCTTCGCTCAGTTCCACTTGGGTGTCTTCGGCCGAACCGCCGGGGAAGGGTTCGGATTCTTCGCCTTCGGGGGAAACCGTTTTTCCTTCATAATCGACGGTTAGCACGTCGCCCATTTGGGAGGGACGGCCTTCCACCGGGATGACGTTGGCGTGTTCGGAGCGTCGCTCTTCAAAGAACGCCTCGACTTTTTCCGGGTCGTAGGGGATTTCTTCGGCTTGGATTTCCAGTCCCGTGTAGTCGTTGACGTTGACTTCCGGCGGTACGTCCACCGTCGCCGAAAAGGTCAGGGTTTGGCCGGGGGTGTAGTTGGCCACGAGTTCCTCGAAGGAATTGCTCAGTTGATAGTTACCCAAAGCGTCGATCTGTTCTTGTTCGATCGCCTTTTCGAGACTCGATTGAATCATTTCTTCGAGTGCTGCCGCTTTCAGGCGATCGGCGCCCAACCGACGCACGAGAATTTGTTGGGGGACCTTGCCCTTACGAAATCCGGGGATGTTGGCCGATTGCTTGAATTTGGCCAGGGTGCGATCGTAGGTCTGTTGCGATACGTCAGAGGGGATTTCGATTTCCAGGCTGAGTTGAGACGCGGGCAGCTTTTGCTGGGTAACTTTCATGCTGTGCTTCGATGTTGGACGACTGAATTGAAACCGTTCGGTACGGACATCTCTCGCAACGGTTTTCTGTTATTGCCGTTGTGAGGCTTGCGAGTCCAATCTATCATTGTTGCATCGATCGCTGGGTTCGATCGAGCCTTTGGGTGAGGAGATGATGGGGTGAGGAGATGATGGGATGATGAGGTAAGGGGATAATTGACAATTGGAAATTTCTCCCCATCTCCCCATCTCCCCGGCTCCCCGGCTCCCCGGCGCCAGAAGCTCCGGATCGAAAGCGGCCGCTTCTGTGGTAAATTGAGTCAGCGAGAGTAAATTCGTTAGAATATTAAGGACGAATTGCATCCGTGCTGTTAAAGCGCATCCTAACCTGGTAAGATTCAAGACGCTCAGCTTGCTATTTGACTGACCTTACACAATCGTCATATCAGTTTCTAACTATCGAAGCCGTCTTCGGCGCCCTCATGGGGGTTCACCTTATAAATACCGTTAAGTCCGAACCGTTGGAAAACGTTCGACATTCGATCGCTAACAGAAGGTAGTGGAGGAAAACAACTTGCCCAAATCTTATCGAGTTGCCATCTTGGGAGCGACGGGAGCGGTAGGAACCGAACTCCTGAAACTCCTCGAAAGCCGGAACTTCCCCGTTTCGGATCTCAAACTGCTGGCCTCGTCCCGTTCGGCGGGACGCACCCTGTCGTTTAAGGGCGAATCGATTCCCGTTGAAGCTGTCGCCGACGGGTGTTTTAAAGATGTCGATCTGGTGTTGGCCTCGGCGGGAGGCTCGACCTCCCGCGCCTGGTTGCCGCAAGCCGTGGAAGCGGGAGCCGTTTGCATCGACAACTCGAGCGCCTATCGTCTCGATCCCACGGTGCCGCTGGTGGTGCCGGAAGTCAATCCCGAGGCCGCCCAAAACCATCAAGGCATCATCGCCAACCCCAACTGCACGACGATTCTGATGGCGGTGGCAATTTGGCCGCTGCATCAAGTGCAACCGATTCGCCGAATCGTCGTGGCCACGTACCAATCTGCCAGCGGTGCGGGCGCTCGGGCGATGGAAGAGTTAAAACGCCAAGCTCGGGCGATTTTAGAAGGCGATACGCCGACGCCGGAAGTGCTGCCCTATCCCTTGGCGTTCAACCTGTTTCCTCACAATTCCCCGATAGGCGATGGGGGATATTGCGAGGAAGAAATGAAGATGGTCAACGAAACGCGCAAAATTTTCGGAGCGCCCGAGTTGCGGGTGACGGCCACTTGCGTGCGCGTTCCCGTGTTGCGAGCCCACTCCGAAGCCATCAATCTGGAGTTCGATCGACCCTTCGATCGCGCTCGCGCTCGCGAGATCCTCAGCCGCGCCCCCGGCGTGAAACTCGTGGAAAACTGGCAATCGAACTACTTCCCCATGCCCATCGAAGCCACCGATGGCGATCCGGTTCTGGTGGGGCGCATCCGCCAAGACATTTCCCATGCCAACGGGCTGGAACTCTGGCTCAGCGGCGATCAAATTCGTAAGGGCGCAGCCCTCAACGCCGTACAGATCGCCGAACTGCTGGCGTCCGAGGCGCAAACCGCGCAACAGACGCCTCTGTCTTCGACAACCTCGACGAATTAGGGGGTTGCGTGGTCGATTTCGGACGAGTGATTACAGCAACGGTCGTCCCGTTTGACGAAAACGGGAACGTGAACTACGCCGTGATGGAAAAACTGGCGGTTCACCTGGCCGAACGGGGCAGCGATACGCTGCTCGTGTGCGGCACGACGGGAGAATCTCCCACCTTGACTTGGGAAGAAGAATACGAGCTGTTTCGCGTGGTGAAAAACGCAGTGTCCGGCCGCGCCAAAGTGATGGCAGGAACGGGGTCGAACTGTACCCGCGAAGCCATCGAAGCCACGAGTAAAGCCGCTGCGCTAGGGCTAGACGGTTCGTTGCAAGTGGTGCCGTACTACAACAAACCCCCTCAAGAGGGGCTGTATCGACATTTCCGCGCCATTGCCGAAGCCTGCCCGGACTTCCCCTTGATGCTGTACAACGTTCCCGGTCGCACGGGGGCCAACCTCGCCCCGGAAACGGTGGCGCGACTGGCAGAACTCTCGAACGTGGTGGCGATTAAAGAAGCCAGTGGCAGCACCGAACAAGCGGCCCAAATCCGCCGTCAGACGCCCCCGGAATTTGCCATCTACTCGGGAGACGACGCCATGACCCTGCCCCTGTTGGCGGTAGGCGGTTGCGGTGTCGTCAGCGTGGCCAGCCACCTCGTTGGCGATCGATTGCAAGAGATGATTCGCGCCTTTGAAGCCGGCCGTCATCAAGAGGCTACAGAAATTCACGTGGATTTGCTGCCGTTGTTTAAGGCGCTGTTTTTGACCACCAACCCGATTCCCGTCAAATGCGCCCTCGAGCATTGCGGTTGGAACGTGGGAACGCCGCGTTTGCCCCTGTGCGAAGCGCCGGAAGCGGTCAGTCAAGCCATCGCAGAGGTTCTCGATCGATTGGGGTTGCGAGCTTGACCCGGAATCGAAATCCTATTCGAGGCCACCTCTGTGGAAGCGTCGCCTCACCCCTGCCGTTGGGGCATCGAAACCTTCGTCGAGATTAAACGGGAGATTAAAGGAGAAAGGAGAACTGGCACGGTCGATCGCGTCGATCGCGACGTCCGAGGACACCGCAGGCCGTGCCGCCGACCTCGACAGGTTTGCCGAAATTGAATTGAAATCCAGTTCTGAAACCCGCTCCGATTCGAGCTTCACTGCGAGTTTCGATCGAAAAAATTTCTTAAGAAAACCCATTCACTAAAGGACAACAAGGACAACTATGCCTAGAACCACCAACAACACTCGTAAAGTCCGGACCAAGAAAAAACAAGCCACCTCCTCAGAGCCGACATTGCGCGTCATTCCTTTAGGAGGACTGCACGAAATCGGGAAAAACACCTGCGTGTTTGAATACGACGACGAAATGGTTCTCGTCGATGGCGGACTGGCCTTTCCCACGGACGCCATGCACGGGGTCAATATCGTACTGCCCGATATGGAGTACCTCAAGGCCAACAGCCACAAAATCAAAGGGGCGATCGTCACCCACGGTCACGAAGACCATATCGGCGGCATTCCCTACCACCTCAAACAGTTCGAGATTCCCGTCATCCACGGTCCGAGACTGGCCATGGCACTGCTCGGAGGCAAACTAGAAGAAGCCGGCGTCGCCGATCGCACCGAACTCAAAACCGTACAACCGCGCGACGTGGTGCGCCTGGGCAAACATTTTTCCTTTGAATTCATCCGCAACACCCACTCGATGGCGGACAGCTTCACCCTGGCGGTGACGACTCCCGTAGGGGTGGTTATTTTCACCGGAGACTTCAAATTCGACCATACCCCCGTTGACGGCGAACGGTTCGACATCCAAAAACTGGCCGAATACGGCGAAAAAGGCGTGTTGTGCCTGTTCAGCGACTCCACCAACGCCGAAACCCCCGGTTTTTGCCCCTCCGAACGGTCGGTGTATCCCAACTTAGACCGCGCCTTCAGCCAAGCCAAAGGGCGCATCCTGGTAACGACCTTTGCTTCCTCCGTGCATCGGGTGAACATGATTTTGGAGTTGGCGAAACAACACGATCGATACGTGGCTGTATTGGGTCGATCGATGCTCAACGTCATCGCCCACGCCCGCAACCTGGGATATGTCAAATGCGAAGACAGCCAGTTCAAATCGATTCAAGAAGCCCAAGGCTTACCGGACGATAAAGTTTTGATTCTGACCACGGGTTCCCAAGGCGAACCTTTGGCGGCCTTGAGTCGCATCGCCCGCTGCGAACACCGTCAAATTAAAATTCGCCAAGGGGATACGGTGGTGTTTTCTGCCAACCCGATTCCCGGTAACACCCTGGCCGTGGTGGATACCATCGATCGCCTGATGATGCAAGGTGCCAACGTCGTTTACGGCCGTCACCAAGGCATTCACGTTTCCGGCCACGGCTGTCAAGAAGACCACAAACTGATGTTGGCCTTGACCCGCCCCAAATTCTTCGTTCCGGTTCACGGCGAACACCGGATGCTGGTCAAACATGGTAAAACCGCTGAAAGCATGGGGATTCCCTCCGAAAACATCCTCATCGTGGATAACGGCGACGTGGTGGAACTGACCCCCGACAGCATTCGCTTGGGCGATCGCGTTCAGTCCGGTATCGAACTGGTGGACTCCTCCCACGCTGGAACCGTCCACGATCGCGTCCTCAAAGAACGCCAACAACTGGCCGAAGACGGCGTGGTGACGGTCGCCGCCACTATTGGCCTCGATGGCTCGCTGCTGACTCAACCCGATGTTTGCGTCCGGGGTGTGGCCGCCAGCGTCAACGGAGAGCGATTGAACGAAGAAACCGCTGCGACTCTCGAAGGAGTCTTGCGAAATCGTTGGTCTGACTACAGCCGCACTGAAAAGGGTAAAGTCGAAGTGGACTGGGCGGGTTTGGAATCCCACATCGAGCGGAACTTACAACGGATGCTCCGTCGCGAACTGCGCTGCGACCCGCTGTTGGTGATTTTGCTGCAAAAACCCGACACTTCGGGCGCCGTGGCGTCTTCTTCCAACGGTTCGACCCGGCCGGGACGCCGCCGCACGCGATCGACCGCTCGCGTTGCCTCGTAGAAGGGTCGTCGATGGCTCTGAAGTGGTGAAAATCCCCTCTTAAAAACTCTCGTAGGGACGTTGTATCAACGTCCCTACGTTTTTGCCGGCGTTGTTGGGTTTTGAGAAAATCTCTAAAACGCCAACGGTTCCCCTTGGCTGACGAACTCCACGGTCTGAGTTTGCAGGCGAGAATTTTGCATGAGGGTCGATCGCAAACTGCCGAAGAGGGCAAACTGTTCGCAAGTCGAGAGCGAAGTCCACTGACGGGGAGCATCTGGGGCAACGCGCAAATCTACCGTGACGATTCCCGTTTCAGCATCGCGAGAGGTGCGATATCCAGCAATGCGGAACTCGCCTCGCGCCCAGTCTTTCAAAATATGACCCACTGCCCCCTCTAGGGCATTACCTCGCGGCACTTCCACCGTTTCCGGCAACAGGGTTTCGCAGAACAAATCGGGACGGTATACCGTGAGTTCGACGGTATCTCGCGTCATCTCCGAGGCGGTTGTGGAAGAGGGTAACGAGGTGAGCGTCGGTTCGGCCAGGGCCGACCCCGAGACGCCGAAACAGAGGGCTGTCCCCGTAACGACCGATAACAGATATGATTGGATACTGTGCATGAGACGACCTCCGCAATTGATTTTTCGGCAATGGCTACAACCCCTTGGACGCGACGCCATATCCTTTCGTTAGAAGATTTTTCGGTGTCGGAATACGACATCGTGTTGAGAACCGCCGCGAGTTTTCGGGAGGTGTTATCCCGACGCACGAAGAAAGTCCCCACGCTTCAAGGACGAGTGGTGACGAACTTGTTTTTCGAGCCGTCTACCCGGACGCGCAGCAGTTTCGAGTTAGCGGCGAAACGCCTTTCTGCCGATACTCTTAATTTTGCCCCCGGTTCTTCGTCTTTGACGAAGGGAGAGACCATTTTAGATACTGCCAAGACCTATCTTGCGATGGGGACTGACATGATGGTAATTCGCCATCGGGAGGCTGGGGTTCCCCAGGCCATCGCGCGGGAGATGGAACGCCTCGGGACTCACGTGGGGGTTCTCAACGCGGGAGACGGACAACACGAGCATCCGTCACAGGGGTTGTTAGATCTGTTTACGATCTGTCGGTTTCTCGATCCCGAACAGCCGCGAACGGAGTTGTTGCTGGGGAAGAAGATCGCCATCGTCGGGGATATTTTGCATTCGCGGGTGGCTCGATCGAATATTTGGAGTTTGACGGAAAGCGGGGCTGAGGTACATTTGGCAGCACCGCCGACGTTGTTGCCGAAGTTGTTGGTCGAGGCCATGGGAGTGCATCATCCGGAACGGCTGCATTTACATTGGACGATCGAACCGGCTTTGGAAAACGCCGATTTCGTGATGACGCTGCGCCTGCAACAGGAACGGATGACGGAACATTTGCTCCCCAGTTTGCGGGAGTATCACCATCATTTCGGGATTACGCGAGAGCGCCTGAAAGCCTGTCGTCCGGAGGTGCGCCTTCTCCATCCGGGGCCGGTGAATCGCGGCGTGGAACTGAGTTCGGAGGTGATGGACGACGCAGCGTTGAGTTTGATTCAAACTCAGGTGACGAGCGGGGTCGCGGTTCGTATGGCTCTGCTGTATTTGATGGGAGGCGGGGGGAGTTCGTGAAGATGATGGGATGAGGGGATGATGAGAGGGGGAGAAATTTTCAATTATCGACGATCGTCGCCTCGTTGGAGCGGGGGAGGGTAACGGTGAAGGTGGTGCCGCGATCGATTTCGCTCTCGACTTCGATCGAACCGTTACAGAGATCGACGCACTTTTTCACGATCGTGAGTCCTAAGCCAGTTCCGCGAATGTTTTGCGAGTTTTTGCCGCGATAAAACAGCTCGAACAAACGTTCTAAATTTTCGGGAGCGATTCCTACTCCTTTATCGCGAATCGCGAATTGAATTGAGTCTTCTTTTTCGATTAAATTCAATTCAATAATTTTGTTTTCTGAGGAAAATTTAATAGCATTTAAAAGTAAATTGTTTAGGATTTGGAGTAAAATATGTTTGTCCCAATAGTTGGATATTTTATCTGAAATAGTTTCGGCTTTGTGACGCGAAAATTTTAAGGTTTGTCCGGATTTAAGTGTGGTTTGCAGCCGATCTATTAGGTCGTAACATAACTGCTCTAAGTCAATGGGTTCGCAGTTCAGCTCGAGTTGGCCGACTTGCATTCGATCGACAAACATCACATCGTTGAACAGCGAAGTTAGATATTTCACCGACTCTTGTATGCGTTTTAAATACTTAACAAACTTTTCTTCGCTCAATTTGTGACGATAATGTTCGAGAAGTTCTGATGTTGAAAAAATAGTTGTAAGAGGCGTTCGATATTCGTGGGAAATTGTCGTAATAATATTACTTTTAAACTCGTTGATTTCCTTTTCTTTGACGAGGGAGCGGCGCAATTCTTCTTCGACAGCGATCAACCGTTCCGTTTTTCGCTGAAGTTCGGCGGTGCGTTCGGCGACTCGTTCCTCGAGTTGAGTGTTTAACTGTTGTAAATATTCGTTTTGACGTTGGGTTTCCCGCTTGAGAGATTGCAGGGTTAATTGGTGTTCGATGCGGGCTAAAACTTCTGCAAATTGAAAGGGTTTTGTAATATAATCTACGCCGCCCACTTCAAAGGCTTTGACCTTTTCTGTTACGTCCCCGAGGGCGCTGAGAAAGATAATCGGAATCTCGCGCGTGCGCTCGTTGTCCTTTAACTTTTCACAGACTTCGTAGCCGCTCATTTGGGGCATCATGATATCGAGCAGAATCAAAACTGGCGGCTCGGCTTCGGCGGCGTTCAGGGCAATTTGTCCGTGAATGGCACGGCGAACGCTATAGCCTTGTTGTTCGAGTAGGCTCGATAAAACTCGTAAATTGTCCGGTTGGTCGTCTACGATTAGGATATCTTCCATTTTATATCCTCGGGGTTCGGGTCAGTGAGTTCGAGCGCCTGGCCGATGAGGGAAATCGCCAAGTTCGGGGGGCGATGGCATCACAGAAAGTTCGATCGATCGTATGGAAGGTTTGGCGCTCGATCGCGATCGATATTCAACCTAGAAAACCGTTGATAGACAACCGTTTTCGGAATAGGCGAACGGGATAGCCCGCAACGGCGAAAATTCCAGTTTTAATTCTCTAATGTCTACGAGCAGTTCTTCTTCGATTTTCCCGGCTGGCGTTGGAGTATTAAACAATTGTTATGGTTCTTTTAACATTCGACAAGATTTCTCGAAAATCGATATTGTAATCGCTCGTGATTTGACGTTCTCCCGCGATCCCTATTTTCATGTCGTTGCTGTGAACCCTGGCGTCGAACAAGTTTTGTCTGTGGCGATCGCCACGCACCCTACTTGGAATATTGTCGCATTTTCTGGAAAAATCCAAGTCTCGCTACCCAGATCGAGGAGAATTTCCAGACGGAGTTCGAGATTCGATCGATGGCGCTCCGCTCAGGGACAACCGGAGACCGCTGCACAGGACGCCTCGACGGTGCTGGCGTCCAGTTGGCGGACTCCGTACAAGGGGAGGGAGGCGCGGCTGAGGCTTCGGACGTAAGCGGGGCTGAGATAGTCCCGAAACGCTGGGTTATCGACCACGTAGGTTTGGAAAAAGGCCAGACTCAAGATTTTGACGTAATCGCGAGCGAGATCCGGCGCCGGACCGACAACCGCTGACGGGAGGGGAACGGCTTCTTCTCCTGACTCGCCGATGGTAGAAAAATGAGTACCGCCTTCTAATAAAAACAGATAGCGTTGGGAGAGGGTCAACCAGGTAAAGGGTTGAATTTGCTCGGGAAGGGCGGGGGCGACGGTATCGGCGCCGCCAGCGATGACAGCCAGAGGAATCTCGATCTGTTGATAGCCCGTTTCGCCAAAGAGGGCGCTTCCGACGGGATTGATGGCGATGGCGCCTCGGATGCGGGGGTCGCGAAACTGTTGCTGCTGGCTCGAGATGGCTTGCGCCCGACATTGCAGCAAAAGCGAGACGTTCCACGACTGCTCTTCGCGGGCGAGAGCGCAGGCTCGGGCCAGATGGGTTAAATCCAGTTCCGCCCCGGCTAAGGTCAAGGCGGTATAGCCGCCAAAAGACTGACCGACGACGCCGACGCGATCGAAATCGAAACGGTTTTCCAGTTGGGGGTCAGTGCGGGAGAGGACGGTGAGGGTATCGAGAAGAAAGGTCACGTCCAACGGGCGATCGATAAATTCTTGGGGTTTGGCGATTTCCTGTTCCTGACCCGCCAGCAGGGCTTCCATGTGTTTGGCGTTGCTGCCAGAATGTTCGGGAACGAAGACGGCGAAGCCGTGAGAGGCCAAATGTTCGGCCAGATAGCGAAACGCAGATCGATCGGAGCCTAAGCCGTGGGAAATGACGATAATGGGCGCGGGGTCGGGGGTCTGCGGGACGTACAAATCGACGGGGAACCGATGACCCCAGGGAGGATTGCGATTGGGGTCTCGTAACGTCATTGACAGTTTGTCCCAGGATAGTTTTCCCGGTTGGCTCAAATCGGCGACGGGGCTGGGGGAAATGTCCTCGCGATCGGCTTCCCGTTCCGACTGTTCTCGGACTTCGGATAAGGCGGTTTCGCTGGCGTTGACTAGGGTTTGCAACTGTTGCGCCATGCGAAAGGTTTGGTTGAAATTCACCCGCAGGGTGGGGGTGGGAAAGTGGCGCAGTACGTTGAGCAAGGTCAAGCCGTCTTCGTCGGCGGCGGCCAGAATTAACGCCGATCGCAGCCCTTTAAAGCCGGAGACGCCGGAACCGGACTGAATCGCCTGTCCGAGCCGTTGTAACAGCACTTCTCCTTGGGGGGTGTACAAAAACTGCGAGACGGCTACCGGGTCGAGTTCGGCGCGGGCTAATAGTACGTTCCGCAGGGTATCGCGACTGTTGCGGGGGGCGAAGTTGAGATAGGGAGCGAGTTCGCCATCGACCTGGCCGGTTTTGGCGTAGGCTTCTAGGGCGTCGATGGAGAGGGTACGCTCGAACAGGCCGTAAGTGGCGGCTATCTCTTGGGCGCCGAGGCTCGGTTGTCCCCAGGCCATCGAAAAGCCGATCGACAAAATTCCCCACAGTCGCCAACGGTTTGGGACAGATGGGGAGAAACCTCTGTGGCGCGATCGCGCAAAAAACGCCAGGGGGCGGAGAAACGGAACCATTAAAACTCCGAAACAGAGCAGTTGTCGAACAAGTGAACTCGTGGGGCGAACAGTGGTCTTGACTCCCACTTTAACAAGGTTTTTCGCGAAGAATCTCGATCGCGACGGGGGCGGTTCTCGGGGGGAATATCCAGGGACGTTAACGGTATTGAGTTCCACAGACCCAAAGAGTTCGAGTATCATCGAAACATTCCCTGGCTGGCTGTGGTTGTCGTCGAGGGCAACCGATCGCACCTGCGATCGCGAACTTCGACATTCGGGAGTGTCCACTTCAAATCGTCGAAACTCAACGCGATCGCCTATCGTGAGATATGTCCTGACCGGTCAACGGTTCTCGCACGCTTTTTAATGCTTTGGCTCGCTCGGATTCCTTTGCAACCCCACGAGATACAAACTAAACTTCCCAAACTGTCGATCGTTCTTGTCGTCCTAGTTTGTACGATACCCACGCTTTTCAACTGGCTGGGTGTCGATTTCGGGACTCCCCAAGATTTCCTCGACCTCGCGGGACTTGAAGAATTGTCTCCCAACCAGCTCGACGACAGGCTTCACCACAGTCTAGCCGGTAGCTTTACTCATACGTTACTCGAATGGAGCGCCTTTTGTACGGCGATTTTCACGGTGGTGATGGCGTTCGCCCACTTCGCCATCGTGCGAGACGTCACCACCCCGACCATCGGCGTCGCCCTGTTTTTCGCCGGGGTCATGGATGCGTTTCACACCCTGGCGGCCGACCGTCTCATCGAAACGGTCGCCGACAATCAAAACCTGATTCCCTTTACCTGGGCGATTTGTCGCTTGAGTAACGCTTTGCTGACGGCGGTGGGGGTCGCGATTTTTCTCGTCGCCAAACCTAAAAAATGGCAACATGGCATCGGATTGGTGGTCGCCATCAGTCTCGGGTTCGGGATGCTGGCTTACGGCTTGGTTCACTGGTGCGCCACTAGTTCGGTGCTTCCAGAAACGCAGTTTCCCAACGCTTTTGTGACGCGACCTTGGGACGTGGCGCCGTTGTTGCTGTTTCTTTTTTCAGGAATCTTCCTCTACCCACGGTTTTACCGAACCTATCCCAGTTTGTTTTCCCACGCCCTGATCGTCAGTACGATTCCCAACGCCGCAACGCAGCTACATATGGCGTTCGGGTCGCAGATGCTGTTCGACAACCACTTCAATATCGCCCATTTTCTCAAAATCGCCGCCTATGCGGTGCCGCTGTTGGGGTTGATTTTGGATTACATTTACACCCATCGAACGGTGGAACGGACGAACGTGGAACTCAATCGGGAAATTGGGGAACGCAAGCAGGCGATCGAGGGACTCCATCGCCTGCAAAGGCTGCTTCAACAGAAAAATCGAGACCTGGAAGAGGCCCTCAGCCACCTGCAAACGACTCAAGCTCAACTGATTCAAACGGAGAAGATGTCCAGTTTGGGACAGTTAGTCGGCGGCGTCGCCCATGAAATTAACAATCCGGTGAATTTTATTTACGGTAACGTCATCCATACGAGGGAGTACGTCGAGGATATTTTACGCTTGTTGCGGCTGTACCAAGAGGAGTTTCCCGACGCGACGCCGAACCTGCGCGTGGAAATTGAAGAAATTGAGTTAGAGTATCTGTTTGAGGATTTACCGAAGGCGCTGGATTCGATTCAACATGGTGCGGAACGGATTCGTCAAATCGTGCGATCGCTGCGGAATTTTTCGCGACTGGACGAGTCGGCGTTGAAGACGGTGGATTTACATGAGGGACTTGACAGTACTTTGGTGTTGTTAGACCGCCGTCTGAAAAACCGGGTGCGTCTGGTGAAGATGTACGGTGAGTTGCTGATCGTTGAATGTTATCCGTCGGAGTTGAATCAGGTGTGGATGGGTTTGTTGGCTAACGCCATCGATGCGGTGATGGAGGGAGATTTGGAAGATCCCACCATTGTCGTCGCCACCGATCGACTGAACCCGGAGATGGTTCGGGTGACGATCGCCGACAATGGTAGCGGGATGTCTCCTGAAATTCGTCAGAAGGTGTTCGACCCGTTTTTTACGACGAAACCCGTCGGAAAAGGGACGGGGTTGGGGCTGTCGATTTGTTTTCGGATTGTGGAAAAACACGGCGGTTCGATCGAGCTTCAGTCTCAATCCGGTGAGGGAACTCAGGTGACGGTGACGCTTCCGCTGCGGCGATCGTCGGCGAAAAAACGGTAACCTCGATGGCGATTTCAAGAGGGGTTGAGAATTTTATGATGTTTCGTATTTTTTTGAGTTTGGTGGGTTTGACCTTCGTGGTTTGGATTCTACGCGGTTTTCAGGTGTTGGGTTTTATTCCCGGCGGCGTATTGTGGGTGGGGGTGTTGGTTTCGATCACGGCGGGTATCCTCACAGCTTGGGAAAACTCAAAACGGTGGTGATTTGCTACGATCGAGGTATCTTCGTCTTTTGTCGTCTATTGCCTGAATCCGTTCTATGACCTCCTACGCTACGTCTGCTGCTAAGGCTGAAATTAACGAACTCCGTCGTCTGAGAGGGTTGCTTCCTCCGGAACTGCAAAGCTGGGTTACGGTGGAAAAAACCACGGAAATTGACCCGCCTTTGATTCGCTGCGAAGAACTCAGTAAGGACGAAGTTGAAATTGCGATCGATTTGGTGAAGTGGGACAATCTCGCCCTCGACCAACGGAATTTACTGTTTTGGCACGAAGTCGCCCGCATTCAAAACGATACGATTCCCCGGGAAGGGTGGGAAATGGCGGCGTTGGCGATCGGTCTCGGCGGTGCAGTCGGCGAACTCTGGGTTCAAGACGGGGTGTTGTTGTTGCTGGCGTTGGCGTTGTGCGGCGTTTCGGGATATCGCCTGTATCAGAAGAACAACAGTGAAAAAGCCCTCAAGGAGTCGATCGAGGCGGACGAAAAAGCGGTGGCTTTAGCGTCTCGGTTCGGGTATACGTTACCGAACGCTTATAAGAGTTTGGGAAGTGCGCTGAAGACGCTCATCGAACAAACGCCGAAGAAACGCCTTCGCAAGCAGTACGAAACGCGGTTGGATGCGTTGCGCCGCAGCGCCTCGAAAGCGAAAGCGCAAGCGAAAGCGAAACGCAGCCGTCAATCTCCTCCGGCTTCGCCGAATCCGATTCCCAATCCCACGATGCCGAAATCGAATCCTTACGAATATTAATCGGTTCGACTCGATGGTTTTGAGGTATCTGACCCCGGTTTCTTTGAGGAATCGGGGTTTTGGGTTAGCAAGTCTCGAACGAGAGCGAGAATTTCTGTGACGTAACCTTCGGCGGTGGGGGAGAGTCGATCGCTAAACTCGAAGGTTTCGCCGGGAACGGATATCAACCAGGCTTCGGGGGTTCGATCGTACAGCCATTGTGCCATCCCCAGCAGCGATCGCGGCGTCAGGGAATGTCCGAGAACTTGAGTCTCGGCGTCTGCTTCGACGGGTTCGATGCGGATGCTGTGGCTGTCGATGCAAGCATCGATAAATACGGCGCGATCGACCCTAGAGAGTTCTTCGGCCAGTTCTGGGGTGAGTTGGTGCAGGCTGAGCGATCGCACGTGGGGAAGGTTCCAATCCGCCACCTGTTCGGCGACGACTCGTCCGATTCCGTCGTCTCCTCGCAGTGAGTTTCCGTATCCGATGACTAGCATTTAGATCGTTGGGGGTTGAAAATCCACGTTAAAACTTAGCAATATTCGAGATCGACTTCTTTTTGATGGTCGCGCAGCAACTGCACCAGTTCTTCAACGAGGTTGCGGCGAATGGAAATGTTTTTAGGAAGTAAGGGGTTTTGATAGAATTCGTTGATTTGCTGGCCGATGAGGAAGAAAATTGAATCGGCTTCGAGGATTTCTCGCGCTAACAGAATTGCGCCGTTGCGATCGAACGGAAGGCGATCGATATCGCAGTCGCATTTTCGCAGGATTTCCGTGGCTTTGGAAATGGTTAAAATCCCTTCTGTCACGAGGTCGATTTCGCTGAGTTTCCCAATCGGCGGTAACTCTTTTCGCATGGTGGAAATGTCCATTTCTACGGTTTCTCCCATGTAGTTGGCGACGATATTCCCCGTGGTACCGCCACAAATGGCTTTTCTACCGGGAAAACTCAGCAACCGTTCGGCGTAAACTTCGTCTTTGGTCATGTCCAGCGGCGGCCCGGTAAATACCATTAACGGGTTGCGCCGACGAACGTAAACCCCCACTAAAGACGCATCGTCGCCGATGTGTCCCCGGTAGAGCGATCGCGTTTCGTTGAGGACGCTTTGGATGATACTTCGCGCCGTGGGAACTTGATGGACGAAGAGGTTTTCCATGTATTTGGCGATGTTGTCCCATCCCCAACCGAAATTCATGGTATCGCCGAGTCCGGCGTAGAGAACTCCGTCGCTAATGGCGCCCAGAAAATCGCCCCGTTCTAGAGTCCCTTCGGCGACTTTAACTTTCCGTTCTAGGATGCGATCGACCCGTTCTTCGAGTTTGATAATTCGCCCTTTTTTAAAATAAAAAACAGGCGGGTTGTCGAAGTTTATAATTTTAAATTGATTCGAGAAATGGTCGATTTGGATAATCGTAAACGTCGCGTAGGCGATTTTACGAACCTGACAAATTGGCAGGGTTCCAATTACCGTTTCCATCACCTGTTCGAGGGGAACGTCGGCGTTTAACATGGTAATCAGAATTTCGCTGGTTAAGGTCGCCAAAATATTGGCTTTCACGCCGCTTCCCAACCCGTCTGAGAGGACGATGGTACTTTTTCGTTCGGTTTTGATAAATTTAACTTTGTCGCCGCAAAGTTCTTCGCCTTTTTTGTTCAGGCTGAGATTGCAAATGTCGAAGAAATTGTCGGCTTTTTGGGATTCCGTTTTGGGAGGCGTGACTGTAACCATTTTGCGTGTGTTTCAATTCACAGGATTCGATAATTTGAGTCTTCGGTTGGGTTAAACCTCGCAAAACCCAACCGACAAGAACAGAAACAATGACAAGAATTGAACTTAACCGCCGCCAATGACTTCTTTCTCAACCGCTTCAATAATTTTGAGCAAACTTACTTTGGTTTCGGCGGTGGTTTCTCCCAGCAATCCCGCGATTTCTTGAGCGACTTTCATTTGATTGTCTACCACCTCTTTCACTTTCAAAACCGTATCGTTTTTCAGGCTCTGCAACTCTTTGCGCTGCTCGTATTCGTGGGATAAATCCACTAAAATGCACGCAATAATCTCCTCGTCAGGAATGGGGAAAATAACTTCCTTAACGTAGAGTTTTTTATCGGAATATTCCCGTTCAGAACCTCGCATGACTTCGTGAGTTTCCCAGACTTTTTGGAATCGATCGACATTTCCCAAAATATCGATCGCCGCTTCTCCGATAACGTCATCTTGTTCGACTCCGAACATTTTACAAAAAGCGGGATTGACGAGTTTAATTGTCATTTCGGGATCGACGGCGATGAGTCCGTTGGGATCGTATTCCCAAAGCAGTCGCCAAAGGTGGTTTTGGCTTTGTTCTAACATTGCGAGACGAGGATTCGAGACCTGAATGAATTTACACGGAGAAGAAGAGCGCGATCGCCGCGAAGGAAGCAACTCCAAAAAAAACGAGTTGGATTAGGCTTCTCGTTCGACTTTTGCGCTCTGAATGGCGGGTAAAATTTCTTGCAGAAACTTATCTTCGATATTTTGCGGGTTGATGTTGATGAAATGCTGGTCTTTGAACTTCATTACGATGCCGTAACTACAAGTTTCGAGGCAAAAAGAACCTTTTAATTCTACGGTTTCTTCGAGATTGTACTCGCTCATCAGCGATTGCAGTTTTGGCAAAACTTCGTAAACACCGAGTTGGTGACAGGCTGACCCCATACAGAGGTAGAGGTTTTCTTTAGACATCAGTTTGTCGAGGAACGAACGACATTCCCCCCAACCCCCCTTTGAAAGGGGGGCGATGGGGAGATAGGGAGATAGGGAGATGGGGAGATAGGAAGATTTCACCTCATCATCTCATCATCCCATCATCTCCTCATCTCCTGATTACTCCCGATATACTTCGTCGATCACTTGGCGATCGCTCGAGAGTAATTGGACGTGCAGGGGCATTTGTCCGACGGCGTGGGTCGAACAACTCAAACAGGGGTCGAAGTTGCGGATTCCGGCTTCGACGCGGTTCAGCATCCCTTCGGGGATTTCGTTGGTGTGGATGTAATGTTGGGCGATTTGTTTGACGGTTTCGTTCATCGCCAGGTTGTTTTGTCCGGTGGCGATGATGAGGTTGACTTTTTTAATCAAGCCGTTTTCGTCCACATTGTAATGGTGGAACAAAGTGCCGCGAGGGGCTTCGCTGACGCCGATGCCCTCGAGGGCGTTAATATCGGCTTTGGCGCGACAGCGGGGAGAGAGTAAATCGGGGTCTTCCATGTACTGTTCGATGCGTTCGATCGCCGCCAAAATTTCGATCAGTCGCGCGTAGTGGTACATAAAGGAAGAGGTGGCGCAGCGTCCCCCGGCGCGATCGCGGAATTCTTGCAGTTCGCGATCGGCGTCTGGCGTCCCCATGCGATCGCAGACGTTCAACCGCGCCAAGGGGCCGACGCGATACATCCCGTCGGGATATCCCATCGGTTTGTAATAGGGAAATTTCAAGTAAGACCACCGTTCGACGGCTTCGCCGAGATAGTCTTGATAGTCTTCTTCCCGCAGTCCGTCGGCGACGATGTTCCCCTGGCTGTCCACAAAACGGATATGTCCGCCGTAGTGTTCCCAAGTCCCATCAGGAGCGACCAAACTCATAAACAGGGAATCGAATTTCCCGAAAATGTCGATTTCGCTTTTGAGGGTGTCGTCGATGAGGTTTTTGAACAGTCCGAGGGCGGTTTCGATGGTTTGTCGGGATTCGGGGAGTCGATCGACAATCCATTGACGGCCTTCTTCGGAGAGGGGCGATCGAACTCCCCCAGGAACCGCCCAAGCCGCATGAATTTTCTTCGCCCCCAACAGTTCGATGATGGTTTGTCCGAACTGACGCAGCCGAATTCCCGCCCTCGCCAACTCAGGATCGGCCGCCATCAACCCGAAAACATTGCGCTTGGCGGGGTCGCTGTCCCACCCGAGGAGAAAATCGGGACTACTCAGGTGAAAGAAACTCAGGGCGTGGGATTGGGTAATCTGCGCCAAGTTCATCAGACGGCGCAGTTTTTCCCCCGCTGGCGGCACCTGAACGGCGAGGATTTTGTCGCCAGTTTTCGCCGAAGCGAGAAGGTGACTGACGGGGCAAATGCCGCAAATGCGGGCGGTAATTCCCGCCATCTCGAACATGGGGCGACCTTCGCAGAATTTTTCAAATCCCCGAAACTCAACCACATGAAAACGAGCGTCGTCAACATCTCCGGCGTCGTTGAGAAAAATCGAGATTTTCGCGTGACCCTCAATGCGGGTGACGGGATCGATAACAACTGTCTTAGCCATGATTTACGGATTCACGATTAGGGCTTCACGGTTTGGGATGAGGAGGTGATGAGGTGAGGGGAGGATGAGGTGAGGGGATGATGGGGTGATGGGATGAAATCTCCCCCTCTCCCCCTCTTCCAATCTCCCCCTCTGGAATTAGCCGAACTTCAACATTTCCCGCCCTTCCATTGCGGGTTTTTCGCCTTTGAGGAGGGGTTCGATCGCCGCTTGGATGCGGGGCGCAGAGGGCGGACATCCGGGGATAAACAGATCGACCGTGACCAGTTCGTGAACCGGACGCACGCGATCGAGCAGTTCGGGGACGATGCCCGGTTCTTTCGGTAACTGGGCTTGGGCGTCACCGAGTTCCAGGTAACAGCGTTTGAGAACCGGTTCGGTACTCCCCAGCATATTTCGCATCGCCGGAACGTTGGCCGTCACCGCGCAATCTCCGAAGGAAATCAAAAACTTGGTGCGTTCGCGAACCGTATAAATCAATTCCAAGTTTTCTTCGTTGGCCACTGCCCCTTCCACGAGGCAAACATCCACATCTTCAGGATAGTCTTTTAAATCGGAACCGACCGGGCTGTAGACGATATCGGCGAATTTAGCCACTTCAAACAGCCATTCGTCCAAATCGAGAAACGACATATGACAGCCGGAACAGCCAGCCAGCCAGACGGTTGCGAGTTTTACCTTGTCCATTTTTTCTCCTCTCGGGCAGTTACCAAAAAGTCCAATTTGCCGCGATCGCGATCGATCTCGGCAACGGTCGTCCCTTTACGGAAAATCGCCCCCGTCGGGCAGGCATCGACGCATTTTCCGCAGGCGGTACAGGCATCGACGTCGCCCCAAGGTTGATTCATCCCGGTGACGACTTTCGCCGCCGGACCACGTCCGGATACATCCCAAACATGGGCGCCTTCGATTTCATCGCAGACGCGGACGCAGCGGGTGCAGAGAATACAGCGGTTGTGGTCGATGCCGAATTGGGGGTGAGAAATATCCACATCCCGTTCCGGGAAACGGTAAGTAAAGCGGGTGTGGTCCATCCCCACCTCGATGGCCACATCTTGCAGTTCGCAGTTTTCATTGGCCACGCAGACAGCACAGACGTGGTTTCCCTCAGCGAAGAGCATTTCCACCACCATGCGGCGATACTCTTGCAACTCCGGCGTTTCGGTGGTCACGGTCATGCCTTCGGTGGCTTCGGTGACGCAGGCCGGCAACAGTTTGGGAATGCCTTCGATTTGCACCAAACACAAGCGACAGGCGCCCACGTCGGACACGCCGTCGAGGTGACAGAGGGTCGGGATGCGAACTCCCGCTTCTTTGGCCGCTTCGAGAACAGTGGTTCCCGCTTCTACGGCCACATCGATATCGTTAATCTTGAGAGTGACAACTGACATAGCAGATCGTCCTTAACTATCCTGGCGTACTAGCTGGTTTCGTCGAATTGAAAGTTCAGTCCTTGGGTTCGTCTTGGGGTTCGTCCGAAGGGAGTTGGGAAGTGCGTTCGTCCTCGATTTCGTAAAACACTTCGTGAGACATCAGGTGACTGAGGGCGTCGAGGCGGGCGAAGGCTCTCGGATTCGGAGGCGGCTTCGCCTGGAAACGCTCCCAGTCTTCGAGACTGTCCCAACGGGCGATGGCGATAAACAATTGGGGATCGGCTTGGCAACGCAGCAGCAAGCTGCCTCGCCCGCCGGGAACGCGATCGCGAATCGCCTGCGTCGCTTGCATCCACGCCCGCACGAACTCCTCTTCGCACTGGCTGCGCACGCGCCAGCGATAAACTACGCGAACCGAGGACTGACCGGATGTCATGACGAACGGGCGGGAACTTTACCGTTATTCGGACGAACGGCGGCCGGTTGCAGCAACTCCAAATACTCGTTCTCAAAGTAGTGCAGGGTACTCATGACCGGGTTCGGTGCCGTTTGTCCCAAACCACAGAGACTCGTTGCGGCCACCATGCCGCAGAGTTGTTTGAGTTTTTCCAAATCCGCTTCGGTGGCTTGTTGATTGAGGATTTTGGTCAGCATTTGGTACATCTGTACGGTGCCAGCCCGGCAGGGAATACATTTACCGCAGGTTTCGCCGCGACAGAATTCCATGTAAAACTGCGCCACCTGTACCATGCTGGTGCTGTCGTCCATGACCACCATGCCCCCAGACCCCATAATCGAACCCAGTTTTTTCAAAGAGTCGTAATCGACAGAGGTATCGAGAAGCCGTTCGGGAATGCAGCCCCCCGAAGGGCCTCCGGTTTGGATGGCTTTAACATGGCCGCCGCCGGGAACGCCGCCCCCCATGTCCTCGACGATTTCCCGCAGGGAAATCCCCATCGGGACTTCAATCAGTCCAGTGTTGCGAATCTTCCCGGTGACGGAAAAGATTTTCGTACCTTTGCTTTTGTCCGTGCCGATGTTGGAGAACCAGTCGGCGCCTTTGCGGAGAATGGCGGGAACGTTGGCCAAGGTTTCGACGTTGTTAATCAGCGTCGGACAGTCTTTTAAGCCGGACACGGCCGGGTAGGGCGGCCGGGGTCGGGGCGTGCCGCGTCCGCCTTCGACGGAGGCGATGAGGGCGGTTTCTTCGCCGCAGACGAACGCCCCCGCCCCTACGCGAATTTCGATGGTGAAATCGACGGGAGAGCCGAAGATTTGCGCCCCCAGGATGCCTTTTCGTTTGGCTTGTTGGATGGCTTTGTGCAGGCGAGAGATGGCGAGGGGATATTCGGCGCGAACGTAGATGTAGCCTTGGGTGGCGCCGACGGCGTATCCGGCGATGGCCATGCCTTCGAGTACCCGGTGGGGATCGCTTTCGAGGACGCTGCGGTCCATGAACGCGCCGGGGTCGCCTTCGTCGGCGTTACAGATGACGTATTTTTGACCCTGGGGCATTTTGGCCACGGTCGCCCATTTCAAGCCGGTGGGATATCCGGCGCCGCCGCGACCCCGCAATCCGGATTTGGTGATTTCTTGGACGACTTCGGCGGGGGTCATTTCGTAGATGGCGTGGTGCAAGCCTTGGTAGCCGTCCGCCATCAGGTATTCTTCGATCCGTTCGGGGTCGATTTTGCCGCTGTTTTCTTGGACGATGCGGACTTGACGGCTGAAGAAGGGATGGTTGGGGTCGCCTTGCAGGGCGTCGGCTTCTCCGCCGTTTTGGATGGCGGCTACGATCGATTCGGCTTGGTCGGGGGTGACTTTCTGATATTGCAGTCCTTCTGAGGGGATTTCTACGATGGGACCTTGACCGCACAAGCCGGGACAACCGACGCCCACCACCTGCACTTCGGCGTTGAGTCCGGCTTCTTTGACGGCGGCGATGAGGCGTTTTTTGACTTCGATCGAATTCGTGGCTTGACATCCGGTGGAGGTGCAGCAGTGAACGCGAATCGCTTTCTGGGCGGTGCGCTCTTGTTCTGCAATTTCAACGAGTTCGCTCCAATCCATAGCAATGCTCCTTGGGTGTTGCGCGTTTGCGGGAGAGTTCGAGGGAGAGAGTTCGAGGGAGAGAGGGGGGAAGGGGGAGATTTCACTTCATCACCTCATCATCACCTCATCACTCTTTCTCTCCCTCTTGCCATTCGGCGATATGTTCGCAGGCGGTTTCGGCGGTTTGTTGTCCCGATACTTTGCCGTCGTAGACGACGGCGGGGGCAATGCCGCAAGCGCCGATACAACGCACGGTGACGAGGGATACTTGCCCGTCGGCGGTGGTTTCTCCGGCTTCGACGCCGGTTTTTTCTTCGAGGGCTTTGAGTACTTCGCCGCCGCCTTTGACGTAACAGGCGGTTCCCAAGCAAACCACGCAGGTATGGGCGCCGCTGGGTTTGAGGGAAAACAGGTGGTAGAAGGTGGCGACGCCGTACACTCGGCTCAGAGGCAGTTTCAGGTGGTGGGCGATGTATTCGAGTACGTCTTCTTCGAGGTAGCCGAAGGCTTCTTGGGCTTTGTGGAGAATTTCAATTAGGGCGTCTTGGCGATACTGGTTGCGCTTCATGGTGATGTCGAGGACTTTGAAGCGCTTGTCTGGGGCGGATGCCCCTTTTTCTGTGGCGGGTTTTCCTGCAGGTTTGGAGGCGGGTTTGGATGATGGGGTTACAGAGGCCATAGGTTGAGTATCCTGTCGCTTCAGCAAAAAACGGGCGACTCGAGCGTGACTTTCGGTCGTCGGTTTGAGGCATTTTGGGGAGAGACGAACGGGTTGAAAACCTCGAACGGGTTGGAGATTTTATAACGACAGTTCGGGGAAATTTTTAAGAAAAAATTAAAGTAATCGAACTGTTGTTTTTCTCCTTCGATCGATAATATTCCTGCTAGGATCTATTGTGATAATTGAAGGCAATAAAATCAACTCAATTTACAGAAATTACGATTTGTTTTTTGTTAAGATAATATAAAGAAGTTTTCATAACTTGATTAAAAACTGTGAATAAGTTTGACCTGTCGAACTTGTCTTGTCCGGTACCGTTGCAGCAGTACCCCCACGTTCTGTTGGCTCACGGGGGTGGGGGCAAGCTGATGCAGCAACTCATCCATCAGGTGTTCGTTCCGGCGTTTGGCTCTCCGGAAACGGTGTTACACGATGCGGCGACGCTAAGGTTAAAGGGCGATCGCATTGCGATGACAACGGACTCTTATGTGGTGCATCCGCTGTTTTTTCCGGGGGGCGATATCGGGTCGATGGCGGTGTACGGTACTGTGAACGATTTGGCCATGGCGGGGGCGCGTCCTTTATATTTAACGGCCGGTTTTATTCTCGAGGAAGGGTTGCCCATGTCGGTGTTGTGGCAGGTGGTGCAGTCGATGCGCCAAGCGGCTGACCGCGTGGGGGTCAAGATTGTAACGGGCGATACGAAAGTGGTCGATCGCGGCAAAGGCGACGGTATTTTTATTAACACGGCTGGGGTGGGACAGGTGGAGTTCGATGGCACCATTTCCCCGAAAGCGATTCGTCCCGGTGATGCGATTCTCCTCAACGGCGACATCGGCCGCCACGGTATCGCCATTATGGCCGTGCGAGAGGGGTTGATGTTCGAGACGGCCATCGAAAGCGATCTTGCTCCCCTCTCCGAAACGGTGTTGGCGTTGTTGGAAGCCGATATCGAGGTTCGCTGTTTGCGAGACCTCACTCGAGGCGGTTTAGCCAGCGCCCTTCACGAACTGGCGACGGCGGCGAAGGTGGGAATTCATATTGACGAACGGGCGATTACGGTACGGGAAGACGTACAGGGGGCTTGTGAAATTTTGGGCTTCGATCCGTTGTATTTAGCCAACGAAGGGCGTTTCGTCACCTTCGTTCCCGAGTCCGATGTCGATCGCGCCTTGGCGATTTTGGGTCCCCAAGCGCAGAAAATCGGTGTTGTTACGGAATCCACCTCGCCTCCGGTAACGATGACCAGTCAAATCGGTTCCACGCGGGCGATCGATCTCCTCTGCGGCGAACAGTTACCCCGTATTTGTTAAGAAGACAAGGGTTGGAAGGGTTGAGATCCCCGGCATCTCGAAGATGCCGGGGATCTGGCTGCATCCCCTCACTTCATCCCCCCCTCATTTGCTAACAATTGGCGATAAGATGGGATAATAAGTAAAGTTTTGTATCGTCAGCCGAGCGAAAACTTCATCATGCAAGCAAGTCTGACTGTTAGCACCCACTTCAGCGCCGCTCATCGTCTCGCCCGTCCCGATCTGGACTACGATACGAATTGCGGGATTTACGGGAAGTGCGCCCGTCCCCACGGCCACGGTCACGATTACCATTTAGATGTGACGGTTCGGGGCGAAATCGACCCTCGCACGGGAATGGTGGTCGAACTCGGGGCGTTACATGGGGTGTTACAGGAGGTCATCGTTGAACCTCTCGACCATCGCTTTTTAAATAAAGATATTCCCTATTTTGCCGATCGCGTCCCGACGGCGGAAAATATCGCCATTTACATTCGAGACATTCTGCGAGAGCCGTTACGTCAGTTGGGCGTGACCCTAGATAAGGTGAAACTGTACGAGAGTCCGAACAATTCTTGTGAGGTATTGGGTACGACTTCGATCGATTCTGCTACCTCGACGACAACGGCGAAACCCAAATTAGTTTTAGCTTAGGTTTGTTCGATGGGCTGCGATCGCTCCTCCGGTGTCGTTTCTGACGGCTGAGGCGTTTTCGCCATCGCTCGATCGCTTCTCAGCCATCGATCGCACTCTCGGGAAACTGACCGAAAACTGACCCCGAAGCCAATGGGGATCGCGCGATCGCGGTTTCTTAACCCAACGGCAACCCAAGGTTACGATTTGTATAGTAGTATGAGGACTGTCCTCGAACCGTAACGATGACTACCCCGGCTAACGCATTACCGCCCGCCCTCGATAAGATGGTTCAGCGTTTCAAACGCGCCAGCGATCCCAAACGACGCTACGAACAACTGTTGTGGCTGGCCAAAAAACTTCCTGACTTTCCCGACTCCGAAAAAGTCCCTGACAATAAGGTTCAGGGCTGCGTCTCCCAAGTGTACGTAATCGCCCACTTGGACGACGAGGGAAAAGTCCTGTTTGAGGGCGATTCGGACGCGCAACTGACGAAAGGACTGCTGGCGTTCTTGATTCAAGGTACTAACGGTTTGACGCCGGAAGAAGTGGTGCAACTAGCGCCGGATTTTATTGAGGAAACGGGGTTGCGAACCAGTTTGACCCCCTCTCGCGCCAACGGGTTTTACAACATTTTCAAAACCATGAAGCAAAAGGCGCTGTTGTTAGCATCCGGCGAGATATCTAACGCTGAGGCGAACTAACCGCAGATATGTCAACCCCGACGGTTACCGGAAGCGCCAGCGCCGAACTTTCCTTCAACAGGATTCCCGTTACGGTGGTGACTGGATTTCTCGGAAGCGGGAAAACGACTCTTCTTAATTATATTCTCGACAGTCGCCCGGAGATGAGGGTGGCGGTTTTGGTGAACGAACTCGGTCAGATTAATATCGATCGACAGCTTCTGGTGTCGGAAACCTTGGAGATGATGGAGTTGAGTAACGGCTGTATTTGCTGTTCGATTAACGAGGATTTAGTCGAATCGATCGAACGGGTTTTAGATCGATCGCCGTCTGTCGAGTCGATCGTCATCGAAACCACAGGCGTCGCCGATCCCCGTCCGCTACTCGTCACCTTCTCCGGTACGAGATTGCGCGATCGCACCCGCTTAGACGCCATCGTGACTGTCGTAGACGCCGAACATTTCGAGACGACAAACCGTCAAAGTGAAGTCGCCTTCCACCAAATTCTCTACGGCGATATTCTCGTATTAAATAAGGTGGATCTCGTTTCTTCCGAAAAACTTAAAAATCTCGAGGATTTTCTGCGATCGCTCAAAAAAAGTGCTAGAATTTTAAAGGCGAGTTTCGCACGAGTGCCGTTACAGTTTATTCTAGATAAAGCGGCGTCTCTGACTCGCAACACCAATTTTAAAAAATCCAAAACCGAGAATTCTGACGCTCTAGCAGACGGATTTACGACCGTCTCCTTCCAGAGCGATCGACCCTTTTCCGTCAGTAAATTTCAAGCCTTTTTATCCAACCAACTTAACGACAACATCTTTCGAGCCAAAGGTATTCTCTGGTTTAAAGAAAGTCAACGCTGCCACGTCTTTCAGCTTTGTGGCGAGCGTTACGGCATGGCGACCGAGCCGTGGCAAAGCCCCCCGAAAAACCAGCTCGTTTTAATAGGGAGAAATCTCGATGTCCTCCAGATTCAACAGCAGTTAAATAACTGCTTAGCTCAATGAGGGATTTTTTTTGCCCGCTGCATTGAGAACGAATCTAATTTCCGCTTTGATTTCCTAGCAACAGTAAAGATAGACCGACAGCGTAATGACTTTACCCAATTCCTCCGACTTAATCGGTACAGACAAACTCGAACAGCAACTTCTCGCCAACGGAAACGGAAACGGCCGCAAAGCCGTCACCAACGACGAGATGCAGAAAGCAGTGCGTACCCTGCTGACAGAACTCGGAGAAGATCCCGATCGCGAAGGATTGCGCGATACCCCCAAACGAGTCAGCAAGGCGTGGCAGTTTCTGACCTCCGGTTACAACCAGTCTCTCGAAGAACTCCTCAACGGTGCGATTTTCACCGAGGACTCTCACGAGATGGTCTTGGTGCGGGATATCACCCTGTTTAGCACCTGCGAACACCACATGCTACCGATTATCGGACACGCTCACGTGGCGTACATCCCCAACGGGAAAGTCATCGGTTTGTCGAAAATCGCCCGGATTTGCGATATGTTCGGTCGCCGCTTGCAAGTCCAAGAGCGGTTGACGGGACAAATCGCTAACGCGCTGCAAGAAGTGTTGCAACCGGAAGGGGTGGCGGTTGTCGTGGAAGCCACCCATATGTGTATGGTGATGCGCGGGGTTCAGAAACCCGGTTCTTGGACGACTACCTCGGCGATGCGCGGCGTCTTTGCAGACGATCCGAAAACTCGCCACGAGTTCATGAGTCTGATTCGTCACAATCCCCAATTCCATTAATTGACTGACGTTCGGGCTATCTCATAACTCGAGAGTTGGGCGAGTCAAAAACCCCTGGCTTCTCCCATAAGCCAGGGGTTTGGCGTGAATGCCAGTTTGACGCGGTTTTATTGATAACCGCTGAAGCTGACGGGTTGGCCGGCGCGAAACGCACCTGAAATCACCGTTCCGTCCGCCAGCGTCATCGTTCCCGTACCGTGGGGGCGAGCTTGTCTCAACTCTCCCACGTAACGGCGACCGTCCGTATAATTACAAGTGGCATTTTCCGCGTCGAAATTGCGCGTGTAGAAATACCCCTCACATACCGTTCCCGTCGAGTGATAAAACGTTCCTCGTCCGAAGGGTTGTCCGGCGAAAAACTCCCCCACAAAACGATTTCCGTTCGAGAAGCTGTAGCTTCCCTCCCCATCCGGTTGGCTGCTATCAAACCGTCGCGTCGTTTCCCGAGGTTCGAGAAGGGGTCGTCCGTTAACGCTCAAAGAAACAACCACGTTTTCCGTCACGATTTCCGTTCGGGAGGTGATGCCGAATTCCCCTTCGTAGCGATCGCCGTTCGGATAAAATGCCACGCCTTGGCGAATCGCCCCGTTGCGAAACATCCCTTCATAACGAGCGTCGTTGGGCAGAATCAGCCGTCCCTGACCTTCCGGAGTGCCGTCTACAAACTCACCTTCGTAGCGGGTGCCATCGCTCAACGTATAAATCCCGCGACCGTTGGGAAGATAGTTACTGTAAGTTCCGATATAACTAATTCCCGGCCCGTAGTTACACCGTCCGTACCCCGAACCGGTTTCCAGAATCGATTCCGGAAGACATTGAGGGTTGCGAACGTCCTCCTGGGCGTAAGCGGAGAAGGTAACGGCGATCGCACTGATTCCAGATAACCCCGCTGCAACTGTACGAACGATGTTCAACATAGCCACTCCTCTACTGGCGTCCCAATTGTCTTGGCAAGATACCATTCAAAATTAACGACTTGACATCAACGACTGTACCTGACCGAACTTCTGAGGATTGGGAAGGTTGCGACGGTTGACCAACCCTGCCGTTTCGTTCTCGCCCACGGGCGAAACCCCCGGTTGACCGATTTCTCGGGCAACTTCTACACCGTTTTCTTCCAAAATCACGATCGGTTCCCCTTGCAAGCGTTCGACGCGCACCACGCGAACTCGTCCGTTGGCGATAACGTCGCCCACCCGCACGTAACGACCGAAGGGACTGTCTGGGGTTCTGACAATCACTTGAATTTCATTGTCCACCTGCATCACGCCGGTCACTTCAATCGCCTGGGCTAAATCTGTTGAAGGTGGGGGCGGCGCGAGAGGTTCTGCTGGCATTTCTTCGCCATCCGTATCCCCCGGCGCTCCCGTCCCGTCCGTAACGGCAGGCGGTAGGTTTCCAGGCGTCATCCCCGGAGGCGCTCCCTCAGCGGCTGTCGTGTCTTCCCCTTCTTCGCGAATTTCCGCACCGGGAGGCTGCAAGCGAGGCAGTCGGAAATCTTGAGGGTTAATATCGGGCAAAGGTTCCATGGTTTGTGCCGTCAGTGGCGGTAGCGGCGGACCGACGGCGACGGCTTCTCCGTCGGCGGCTTCTCCGTCGGCGGCTTCTCCGTC
>NZ_JBNGCO010000001.1:87882-89907 GCF_049974805.1 Baaleninema sp. | reverse complement strand
CTCCGTCGGCGGCTTCTCCGTCTCCAGGGGCGGGAACTCCTGTTTCTACATCGCGGCGGATGGTTTCAACAGGTAACACGCCGAAGGGATCTCCGTCCTCTTCTCGATCGATCGATCGTTGGACTTGTCTGGCGCGTTCTTGGGGATTGGTCGAAGTCGTCAAACCGCTCGGTGCGGTGGCCATAGGCTGTTGTTCTTCCACCACAGGCGTCTCGAAGGGTTGAGCCTCGGGTGTTTCTCCTTCAGCAGTGGTTTCGCCCTCTGCGGGGACTTCCTCTGCTGTAGGCGTTTCAGTTGCTTCTGGGGTCGCTTGTTCTTCTGGCGGCGACCCGCAACCGCCGAGAACGACAGCCAGAGTCAGGCCGAATGCCGCAAATGAGCGTTGACGCATAGCCATATTCCAAAAACCTTCTTCTACGATAGCTCGATCGATGCTACTTGTTGTTTATTCTCGCGTTAACTGACTTTATGGAACGTTGCTCCCTGATAGCGCCCGCTAAAATTAACCTGTACTTAGAGATTATCGGCGATCGACCCGACGGATTCCACGAACTGGCCATGGTCATGCAAAGCGTGGATTTGGTCGATCGCATCGACATCCACTTCATTTCCACCGATACGATTCGCGTTCGCTGCTCTCATCCCGGCGTTCCGAGCGATCGAACCAACCTAGCCTACCGAGCGGCGCGACTCATGGCGGAACGTTTCCCCGACAGCTTCGCCAACCTCGGCGGTGTCGAAATCCACATCGACAAACAGATTCCCATCGCCGCCGGACTGGCCGGAGGGTCCGCCAACGCCGCCGCCGTCCTCGTCGGTCTCAACTTACTCTGGAAGCTGGGACTGACGCAACCGGAGTTACAGGAACTCGCCGCCGAACTCGGCTCGGACATACCCTTTTGTATCAGCGGAGGCACCGCACTCGCCACTGGCCGCGGCGAAAAAATCTCGCCGCTTCCGAATATGGAAGGACTTCACGTCGTTCTCGGAAAATTCCGCAACCTCGCCGTTTCCACCCCCTGGGCTTACAAAACCTTCCGCGAACAGTTTTCCCACCAGTACATCAGCGACAAAGCCGAACAAGCCGAACGCCATCGAGAAGTCCACGCCGGACCGATGGTTTCGGCGATTTACAAACACGACGGCCAGAAAATTGGTAAATTGCTGTACAACGACTTGGAAAAAGTCGTGCTTCCCGAATTTCCCGAAGTGGCGAAACTGCGGGAGGCGATGGCGGACGGAGAGGTTCTCGGTACGATGATGTCCGGTTCCGGACCGACGGTGTTCGCCTTGGCGGAGTCTGAGGAGAACGCCTGTCAGCTTCGGGATGCGGTGAGGGCGAAAATTCCCGATGAGGAACTGGATTTGTGGGTGACGAAGTTTTTCCCCACGGGAATTAGTACGGTTGATAATTGATAGTTAATCGTTGACAATTGACGACGAAGAGACGCCTCGTCTTATTCTCCCATCATCTCATTAGATTCATTCAAACATTATGGACGATACGACCAAGATTTTACGCAGTTTTAGCGGCTCGCTAATTTCAGCTACTCTCGCGCTTTTGCTGTATCGGTTAACCAATTCGATCGTGCAAACTTTTGCCGATAAACCCCTTCATACGGACAATGCGACGGCGTTGAATATTGCTTCGGCGGTGCGAACTTTGGTTATGGGATTGAGTGCGCTGGCGACTTTTATTTTTGCATTTTCGGCGTTGGGGTTGTTGCTGTTTGGGCTGCAAACGCTGTTTCAAAAGCTGTTCGGAAATACGTCGCCGTCTGAGTAAAGCTGTTGCATCTTAAGGGATGCAAAAAACATGAAGTTCTGCGTCGGTTGGGTGGAACGGAGTGGAACCCAACCGTGTCGTTGCTATCTTTTGAGTTTCGATCGCATGATTTGGGATTTTTAATCGATTCAATGTTATATAAGCTTGTGGCAAGGCATCGAGATCCCCGGCATCTTGAAGATGCCGGGGATCTGATTGTGGGGAAAGTCTTATTAGAATTTGATATTTTTCGCGAGTCG
>NZ_JBNGCO010000001.1:0-87782 GCF_049974805.1 Baaleninema sp. | reverse complement strand
CGGGGATCTGATTGTGGGGAAAGTCTTATTAGAATTTGATATTTTTCGCGAGTCGGGATGCAAAAAACATGAAGTTCTGCGTCGGTTGGGTGGAACCCAACCCTGTCGTTGCTATCTTTTGAGTTTCGATCGCATGATTTGGGATTTTTAATCGATTCAATGTTATATAAGCTTGTGGCAAGGCATCGAGATCCCCGGCATCTTGAAGATGCCGGGGATCTGATTGTGGGGAAAGTCTTATTAGAATTTGATATTTTTCGCGAGTCGAATGGTATAATCCTTGAATAAAAATTACCTTAAATTTATTATTTTAGATAATGTCCAACTTTGCGTTGTCTTTGTTGAACGTTGTAACGGGGTTTTCGCGAGAACGATTCGTTCAAAAAACTCGTGACTTAGAACAATTTCAAAAACAGTTTTTATTGAAACTCTTAAGGGAGTATCAAAATACTGAATTCGGTAAAGATTACGGGTTTAAAGATATTAAAACTCTGGCGGAATTTCGGCAAAAAATGCCGATTCTGCCGTATAAAAGTTACGAACCCTATATCGATCGAATCGCCAAGGGAGAACCGAACGTTTTACTTCCCGATCCGGTGGTTTATCTAACCTTGACCAGCGGCTCGACAGGTAAGAAAAAACTGATTCCCACCAGTCGCAAGTCTCAAAGCGTGCTGCGTCGCGCCAATTTGACCAGTCTCGGCTTTTTAACGCGGGGCTTACAGCGTCGGGGGTTAGAATTTGGTAAGATTTTACTGACGAATTCCGCCTTAATTTGGGGAGAAACGGAGGGCGGCATCGAGTTCGGACCCGCCAGCGTCGGCGTAATGCGGATGGACAAACGGCTTTACAATACTATCTTTTCTAACCCGTTTGAAACGCTGTTGGTGGCTGACAGCGTGGCGCGTCATTACCTGGCGATTTTGTTTGCGCTGCGCGATCGAACCACCCGGGGAATCGTCGCCAACTTCCCCATGTTGATTTTACGAATTTGCAACTATCTCGATCGATACGGCGAAGAGATGGTGCGGGATATCGAAACCGGATCGATCGCCGACTGGCTGAACCTCGAACCCCAGCTGCGACAACAACTCGAATCCAAGTGGGACGCCGATATCGATCGAGCCGCCGAACTGCGCCACATCCTGAAAACCGAAGGACGCCTCACCCCCAAATCCGCCTGGCCCGATTCCCTATTCGTCACCGCCGCGCGAGGGGGAACCTCAGATTTCTACTTCCGCCGTTTTCCCGAATACTTCGGCGACCGGCCAATTTTCGGGGCTGTATTTTCCTCCGCCGAAGGCACCTTCAGCATTTACCCCGACGTAGACACCGACGGCAGTATATTATCCATCGAAACCGGATTTTTCGAGTTTATCCCCGAAGAACAATGGCACCTCGACCAGCCGGAAACCCTGCTTCCGAGGGAAGTCGAAGCCGGAAAATGCTATCGCATCCTCCTCAGCAGCTACGGCGGCTTCTTCCGCTACGACATCGGCGACGTGGTGGAAGTAGTAGGATTCTACAACCAAGCGCCGCTCATCGTCTTCAAACACCGGGCCGGGGGATTAATTTCCGCCACCACCGAAAAAACCACCGAAGACCACGCCACGCGAGTCATGGACAGCTTACAAGAAGAATTCGGCGTGCGTCTCGAAGACTTTTGCTTGACCTTATCGGAAAACGACTTTCCAGCGCGATATCTAGTCAATATCGAACTGGCGCCGGGGGAGAAGTTGGAGAATCCCGAAGCCTTTTTAAAGCGGTTCGACGAAAGGTTAGGGGAAGAAAACACCCATTACGCCATTTCTCGCCGCAGCGACATTCCACCGCCGCGCCTGCGAATCCTAAAACCGGGAAGTTACGACATTCTACGCCAGCGTCAAGTGAAAAAAGGCATTCCCGACTCCCAATTAAAATTTCCCCACATCAGCGAAGACCGTCAGTTTCTCGCCGATTTACCGCTCTTGGAAGATGTTGAGATTAGCAGCGGTTCGTGACGATTTCTCGGTTTCATGGCGACACCCGATTTTTCAAGTCACGCACCCTACCCATCACCCCATCACCCCATCATCTCCCCATCCCATCATCTCCGTTACCACTGCGGATTATCAGCAATCAACTCGCTGGCTTGTTCGGCGTTGACGGGACGGGAAAAGAGATAGCCTTGGGCATATTCGCAGCCGAGTTGTCGGAGTTGGTGGAGGTGTTCGGGGATTTCGACGCCTTCGGCGACGGTGGAGATGTCTAGGGTTTCCGCTAACATGACGATCGACTTGGTAATGGCGAGATTGCCACGATCGCGTTCCATAGTTTGAACGAAGGACTTATCGATTTTCAGAGTATCGATGGGGAAATTGCGCAGGCGAGATAACGAGGAATACCCGGTTCCGAAGTCGTCGATACTCAACTTGACCCCCATTTTTTTGAGCCGCTGTAGCGTATTCATTACTGTGGCTTCGTTTTCGACGATGGTGGTTTCAGTGATTTCTAATTTCAAATAACAGGGGTCGAGATGAGTGACTTTTAAGGCTTGTTCGACTCGTTCGACGATGGAAGGCTGGGAAAACTGGCGTCCGGAGAGATTCACGCACACCATCAGCCGTCGCGTAGGGAACTGTTTGCGCCAGCGTTTCATTTGATGACAGGCTCGTGAGAGAACCCACCATCCTAAAGGAACGATGGCGCCGGTTTCTTCGGCAATGGGGATGAACTCGTCCGGGGAGACGCGGCCGAATTCGTCGTGATTCCAACGCAACAACACCTCGAAACCGCTGATTCGTCCTGTTTTAAGAGAGACGATGGGTTGATAGAACGGTTCTAACTCGTTGCGATCGAGGGCGTGGCGCAAATCCACCCCCAAACGAAGCTGTTTGAGGTTGTTCTTCGACATGGTGATGTCGAAAGTTTCTTGACGGGCTTTTCCCAGTTGCTTGGCGCGATACATGGCGGTATCGGCGTCGCGCAGGATGTCGGAAGGAGTTTGATAGAGGTCGTCGGCGAGGACGATACCGATGCTGGCGGTGACGAAGACTTCTTGATATTCCAGTTCTAGGGGGTCTTGTAAGGCGGTTTGTAAGCGATCGGCCAGCAGTTGCGCGTTGGAGTCGTCAATCATATCTTGGAGCAAGATGGCGAATTCGTCGCCGCTGAGTCGCGCCACTGTGTCGTTTTGACGAACTAGGGATTTGAGGCGTTTGGCCACTTCGATTAACAGTCGATCGCCGGCCAGATGTCCCAAACTGTCGTTAATAGATTTAAATCGATCGAGATCGAGATAGAGAACGGCGAATTTATAAGTCTGCTGTCGTTGTTTTTCGGCGATAGCTTGAGACAGCCGTTCCATGAACAGAGTGCGATTGGGAAGTCCCGTCAAGGGGTCGTGAAGGGCGTCGTGACGCAGTTGTACTTCCGCCTGTTTGCGTTCGGTGATGTTGTGACAGTTGACGACGATCCCTTCGAGGGCGGGTTCCGAGAGGAGATTGGTAATCGCGGCCTCGAAGATGAGGGGGGTTCCGTCGGCGTGGTAAATGGTGAATTCTTTGAGGATTTCGCACTGTCCCGGGAAGCGTCTGGCTTTGTAGAACGCCCGTTTGACCTGGGGAATTTCCCGTTTTTCGAGGAATTGAAACGGGAACTGTCCGAGATATTTCTCGCTGGCGTAGCCGAGGAGTTTTTCGGCGGAGGGACTGGCGTAGCGTAACTTTCCTCGAGCGTCAAAAATAAAAATGGCGTCGGTGACGTTTTCGATGAGGGCGCGAAAGCGTTTTTCGTTTCGTTGCAGAGTGGTTTGATAGGAGAGTCGATCGGTCACATCTCGGGAGACGGTGACGATTTCCTGCGTGACTTCTCCTTGGGGCGATCGAACGGCGTTGAAGGTGGTCTCGAACCAGAGGTAATATTCGTTTTGGTGGCGGATGCGGTGGGCGAGGGAGATGGGGGTTTCGGGATGGCGAACCACTTCTTCGTACACGCGACGCAGTTTGTCGATGTCGCTGGGATGGTACAGCTCGAAGGCCGAGCGACCGATCGACCGATCGGGATTGTAACCGAGCAACCGCTGTCCCGCTGGCGAGGTGTAAAGAAACACGCCGTCGGAGGTCTGGCGGGAAATCCAATCGGTGGAATGGTCGGCGAGGAGCTGGTACAGGGTGGAAATGTCAGCGTTTTCTAACTTTGGCTCTCCCGGCTCCTGGAACCGCGAGTTCAATTCTCGCATCACTAACAGGACGTTCCGCCGGGGAGAAACGATGGATAAGACGATATAAAACACTTCGAGGAGACCCGAACGACCGTTCGGGTCTCGACTGCGATAAACTTGCCGGGTATAGTTCGAACCTGTTAGAGCCAAACGAAAGGGATGTTGGGGGAACTTTTGGCAAGTTCTATCCCGTTCGAGAGGAAATAATTTAACAACATCGATCGAGCAAAGTTCCGAACGCGGCCGACCGACTAACTGGGCGAAGCGTAGGTTGCACCACTGAACTCGTCCCGTTTCGTCCGTCCAAGCAATCCCGTCGGCCAAGCCTCCCAAGGCGTCTTCAACACGATCGAGTACTTCACGAAGTTGACCGACAACTGCATGGGCATATCCTGACATATCCTTTGTTCCCAAGATTTCGCTTTTGGGAATCCCCAATCCAAAAGTCGTCTTATCGATTATATGCAGAAAATTCCAGTTGACTGGGAAGCCATCGCCATATGTTTCGAGTCATTTAAGATATTTAAAACTTGATAATAAAATTTGTTACCTTACGAAGTGGTTCCAATACATCAAACTAACCCGGAACTGTCAAGTGACAAAAAATCACTCTTTTTCCGAACCGCCATAAACCTCGATACATAAGTAGCGCCGTTCAGTCAGTGACTTCGGTCACAGGGTTTGGTTACAATGGTTGGGGAGCCTCGCGATCTATTCAATTGCCGATCCTAGACCGCATTGGTTATATTGGCGAACTCAGGTAACTCGAGGCAATTTTAGATAACTTTTCGTTTCCCGTCCGCTGTTCGCTTACTTTTTTTTCAGTGTCACATGACTATTGACGAGATCGTCGAACTCGTTCGTGCCATTGGCGAAACCATGTCTCCGGTTCAGGAAAGCGTACTGCGCCAATCGTGGAAAGGGGCTACCTATACCCGCATGGAAGCCGAGCTAGGATACGACGCTCACTATTTGCGAAACGTCGCGTCTCAACTGTGGCGAACCCTATCGGAAGTCTTTGACGAGTCGATTTCCAAAGCCAACTTCCGCGCCATTCTAGAGCCGCGATCGCTAACCTCCCAGGAACGTCTGCTGCTCGACGAATTGAGCGATCGACCCATCCACCCAAGCCCCGAAATCGAATATCCCGGCGCTCCGGTACCCTTAAATTCGCCCCTGTACGTCGAACGACCGCCCATCGAACGCCTGACCCAACAAGAACTGCACAAACCCGGCTGTGCCGTTCGCGTTCGCGGCAGTCGGCGCATGGGAAAAAGTTCGCTGCTGCTGCGACTGCTCCACCACGGTAAAGAATCGGGATATGCCACCGTCACCCTGGATTTCCAACGGGCTGAAACCTATGTTTTAGGGGATTTAAACAAATTGCTGCGCTGGTTTTGCGCCAATCTCAAGCAAATGTTACATCTCTCGAGTCCCCTCCATGAGGTTTGGGACGACGATATCGGCTCGAAGGTTAGCTGTACCCTTTATATGCAGCATTGCGTTCTCGAGACCATCGATCGACCCCTCATCTTAGCCCTGCAAGAAGTCAACCGCCTGTTCGAGTTTCCCGAAGTGGCTCAAGAATTCCTACCCATGTTGCGATCGTGGCATGAAGAAGCCAAACAGGTGGAAACTTGGCAGAAACTGCGGCTGGTGGTGGTTCACTCCACAGAAGTCTACGTTCCCCTCGACATCAACCAATCCCCCTTTAACGTGGGGCTGCCCGTGGTGTTGCCGCCGTTCACTATCGATCGCGTCTGCGACTTAGCCCAGCGGTACGGGTTACATTGGAGTGACGATCGACCCGCTCGGAAAATCGTGGAGATGGTAGGGGGTCATCCTTATCTCGTATCTCTAGCACTGTACCACCTACACCAAAGCGAAAAAGACCTCGATCGACTTTTAGCAGAAGCCTCCACCCTCAGCGGGATTTACCGCAATTATCTACAACAACTGTGGCATATCCTCCAAGAACAACCCCTGTTGTTGAAAGCCCTAGCCCTCGTCTTGCGCTCCCCTGAAGGCGTGGAACTCGAACCCGCCTTGGCCTACAAACTCGACAGCCTGGGACTGGTGAAGTTTCAAGGAAACACCGTGGTTCTCAGTTCTCATCTGTACCGCCAGTATTTTCAAGAGCGGCTGCAAATTTACGAGAGTTCTCGCTTGTCCCAACAGAGCCAATCGAGTCCCTTCGCCTGCTTACCGGACAAGACCTTCAATACCTCTATGGTGGGCGATCGACTCATAGCCTTGGAACGGGAAAATCAAACCCTGCAACAACTCTGTTATATCGACGAACTCACGCAAATTCCCAACCGACGCTATTTCGACTTACGCTTAGAAGACGCTTGGCAAGAATCTAGCGCCAACGGACAATCCTTGTCGATCCTCTCCTGCGATATCGACTTTTTTAAATCTTATAACGATACCTACGGTCATCCTCTCGGAGATATTTGTTTGCAGCAGGTGGCCTTGGGAATCGTTAGCGTCACCGGAGACTGGACTCACGACCGGGTCGTGGCTCGCTACGGCGGCGAGGAATTTCTCGTGTTGCTGTTGAATACTGACGCCAAAGCGGCCATGGCAATGGCTGAAAAGATTTGTCAGGAGATTCGGAGGTTAAGCATTCCACGGGGCGAGGGCGGGCGGAACCATCGCACGACGATGACCGTCAGCGTGGGCGTTGCCAGCATCGTCCCCGACGAAACAGCCGAACCCGCCAACATTCAGGAAGCGGCGGATGTGGCGTTGTACGAGTCGAAACAAAACGGACGCGATCGCGTCACCCTCAGCAACAGCCATCGCTTTGGTTGGGAAGCTGACGAGACCGCCAGTGGCGATTCCTTCGGCGATCGATCGGATGCTTCTTCTAGCCATCGCGATCGATATTGACGTTTTTGGGCTAACATTAAATTATATCATATTTCACCAAAAAAAGCAATAACCCGATCGGAGTTCCTTGATGGCGAAGGCGCAAACAGACTATCAAGTTGGCGGGAGCCTGGGAATCGAGACGGCCACCTACGTGGAACGGGATGCCGATCGCCAGTTGTACCAAGCCCTGCATGGCGGGGAATTTTGTTACGTTCTCAACTGCCGTCAGGTGGGGAAATCCTCCCTACTGGTACGAACTCGCCATCGCTTGCAGCAAGACGGCTTTCGCTGCACCAGCCTCGATATGACCCGCATCGGCAGCCATAACCTGACGCCGAAACAGTGGTACAAAAGCATTATCGTGGAGTTGGTGCGGGGGTTGGGGCTGTTCGGTCGCTTCAACTTGAAACAGTGGTGGTCGGAGGTAGAAGGACTCACGCCGCTCCATTCCCTGAGTCAGTTCGTCGAGGATTTATTATTACCTCAGTTTCCCGACCAACATTTGGCGATTTTTTTCGACGAAATCGACAGCGTTCTCAGCCTGGACTTTTCCACAGACGACCTGTTCGCCTGGATTCGCTTTTGTTACAACCAACAAGCTGTCAATTCCGAATACCGACGGTTGCACTTCGCCATTTTCGGCGTGGCAGCACCGTCGGATCTTATCGTCGATCGAACCCGGACACCGTTCAATATCGGCACCGCCATCGACCTAAAACCGTTGAATTTCGACAGCGGACAACCGTTACTCAAAGGATTGAACGGATGGTTTGAATCTCCCGAGGCGGTGTTTCGACAAATCCTCGCCTGGACGAACGGACAGCCGTTTTTAACCCAAAAACTCTGTCAACTGGCAGTTCGGGAAGTCGAACAGATTTCCATTTGTCCGGACAAAGAAATCGATTGGGTAAACGACTTAGTGCGATCGCGAGTTATCGAACGTTGGGACAGCCAAGACGAACCGCCCCACCTGCGAACCCTGCGCGATCGCCTGCTGTACGACGAAAACCGCGCCGGCCGCTTGCTGGGACTGTACCAAAGCCTCCTCAATGGGGTAGAGATTCCCAGCGACGACAGCCGCGAACAACTGGAACTGCTGCTGTCGGGATTAGTGATTAAAGAAGAGGGACAACTACAGATAAAAAACCCCATCTATCGCCAAGTGTTCGATCGATTCTGGGTCGAAAAACAACTCAAACGGTTGCGTCCCTACGCCGAAGCCCTCACCGCCTGGGAAAAATCTCAGTTTCAAGACGAATCGCGCCTGTTGCGGGGACAAGCCCTCGCCGACGCCAAAACCTGGGTCAGCGGAAAAAACCTCAGCAGCCTCGACTATCAATTTCTCGCCGCCAGCGATGGGGTCGATCGCCGGGAAACCCAACAAGCCTTAGAAGCCGAACGGACGCGGGCGATCGAAGACAAACTCATGGCCGAACGCCAACAATGCGAACTCAAACAAGAGACAGCGCGACGCCAACAGATCTTTATCGTACTTCTCACCTCCGCCTTAACCATCGTCACCCTGCTGAGTCTGGCATTATTGTCCGCCTACCGCCAAGTTTCCGAAAGTCAGTACAACGAACGCATCGGCGCAATTCGCCAACTGGCGCGATATTCCAACGCCCTGTTTACCTTAGACCGACAACTCGAGGCTCAAATTAACGCCCTGCGGGCCCGCCAGCACTTGCAACAGCTCGATCGAACCGCCGATGCCAAAACCCAAGCAATGGTCGAACACACCATCCGTCAGGCGGTCTACGGTTCCCTGGAAACCAACCATTTAGCCGCAGGAATCGGCTTCAACGGCATCGATTACAGTCCCGACGGCGAATATATGGTGTTTGTCAGCGATAGGGGCCTGCAAGTTCAAGGACGGGACGGAAAACCGCTGCACCAGTTGACCTCACATCAAGGCCCCGTTCTCGGGGTCAGCGTCAGTCCGGACAGCCAAACCATCGCCACCGCCAGCGGTGACGCCACCCTCAAACTCTGGCGGCGGGACGGCACCCTAATTCGTACCTTCACCGGACACCAAGCCCCCATTTACAGCGTCGAATTTAGTCCCGACGGAACCTTACTCCTGTCGGCCAGTCTCGATCGAACCGCCCGCATCTGGCGACAGGACGGAACCCTGCTGGCCACCCTCCAACAGGGGGGAACCGTGCGCAAAGCCGTCTTCAGTCCCGACGGCACCGCCGTCCTCACCGCCAACGAAGACGGAACGGTGGCTCTGTGGCGGTTAGACGGCATCTTAGACCGAGTGCTTTTCCAAGCCGAGGTTCCCGCCCTGTCTGTAGCGTTCAGTCCTGACGGACAGAAGATGGCGGCGGGGTTCGGGGACGGAACAGTACGTCTGTGGAACGGAGATGGAACCCTCAGACAAACCATAATCGCCGACAATGCCGGAATTTGGGCGGTGACGTTCAGTCCCGACAGTCAAATGCTGTTGTCGGGGTCTGATACCAAAGTCGTCAAGTTTTGGTCTGTGGAAGAGGGAATTCTACTCAATCGCATCGCAGGATACGGCGGCAAAATTATGGATATCGTGTTCAGTCCCGACGGCGAGGAATTTGCCACCGCCGCTTGGAACGACGTCAGTCGCATGTTTCGACTGTACAACCCACTGATGCTTCCGTTGAGGGAACAGGGAAGCAGCGTCACGGGAGTTGAGTTCTGCCCGAAAAGTCAAGCTTTCGCCGTTCTCGATGCGGGGACTCTCGCTTTACGATCGATCGACGGCACTTCGATCGGTCAGTTCGCTAGGAATTTTCCCCTTTACGGCCGCCTCGATATCAGTCCCGACGGCCAGGTAATCGCCGCCGCCCAAAGTGGAAACGCCATCGTCTTGGCGACTCCGGAGGGACGGGAAATTCGATCTTGGTCAGCCCATCAAGCGGACGTGCGGGATGTGGAATTTTCCCCGGACGGTCGAATTCTCGCCTCGACCAGTAGCGATAAGACGGTTCGCTTGTGGACGCAAGAAGGCGAAGCGATCACTATCTTGAAAGGACATAAAGCGGGGGTTTGGGGGGTGTCTTGGTCGCCGGACGGGGAACTTCTCGCCGCCGGAAGTGGCGATTCCACGGTGCGGATTTGGTCGCGAGACGGCAGGTTTCAACGGGTGTTGATGGGTCATCGTTCCATCGTCTTCGATGTGGTGTGGCATCCCGAGGGAGACCGACTCGCGTCGGTGTCGGACGACGGCCGAATACTGATTTGGAACCGGGAAGGAAAACTCATTCGCGCCATCGAAGAGGCCCATGAGAAGGGAATTTGGTCGATCGCCACCCGTTTTGACGGGGCGTTGTTGGCCACGGGAGGCGACGACGGAGTGGTGAAACTCTGGCGCTGGGACGGGACGCCTGTGGCGACGTTCCTCGAACACAAGAGTACGGTGTTGGCCTTGGCGTTTTCGCCGGACGGGAAATTTTTAGCCTCGGGATCGGACGATCGAACGGCGATTTTGTGGAATTTGGAGGAGGCGATCTCGTTCGATCGGGTTCTGGAGGTGGGCTGTCGCCGCATTGAAAACTATTTGAAATACTCGCCGGAACTCAGTCACAGCGATCGTCATCTCTGCGATGGAATTCTCGATCGATTCCACTTTAGCCAGGACTGCGACCCTGAAGAGGAGGTCTCGGACGATTTTCTAGAATAGGGCTTCGGGAGATGCCTCTATAATAGATATTCTTTGGGAGCGTTTTTCGATCGCGGGACGATCGATCGCATCACCCGTTCGTAAGGCTTCACCAGTTTTTGGTTTTTCGTGTAGCGGTGGATGGGTTTCCCGACGAAGCTGGCTTCGGCGAACTTGACGGATTTGGGGACTGGGTAAAACACGCTAACCTGCTTGTGACGGTCTTTGAGTTCCCGCAGCACTTTGCGCGTGATGATGGTATTTTCCGCCATCGTGGGGAGAACCCCCAGCAGGCGAAGCCGTAGGTTGTACTGGCTGCGAATTTGCGAAATTTCCTCGAGGAGTCGATCGAGTCCCCGAAGCGAGAAGAACTGACACTGTACCGGAACCAACACCGCATCGGCGGCGGCTAAGGCGTTGAGGGTCAACAGTCCCATGTTGGGAGGACAGTCGATGAGGATGGTTCGATACTTGGCTTTGAGGGGGTCGAGTTGTCGTTTGAGGACGAAGAAGCGATCGGGGTCGTCGGAAATTTCCTTTTCCGCTTCCGCGAGAGTGCTGTCTGTGGGGATGAGATCGACGCCGCAGTCGGTATCCACGATGGGTTCTTCCGCATCGAGTTGCTGCGTCATCACGTCGTAACTCCCGATTTGGTCCGGTGCGAGTTCCACTCCCAACCCCATCGTCAGGTTTCCCTGCGGGTCGAGATCGACAGCCAAACAGGATTGCTTTTCGGCCAGCAACCCCGCGAGTGCAATAGCGGACGTGGTTTTTCCGACGCCACCTTTCGGACTGGCAATTGCTACGATCGCCACGGATAACCCCGAATTCTAACGAACGACTTGAAAGTTTTCTATTCGACTACTATATCAGGTCGCGGTCTCCGTCAGATCTCTCTGGCAAATTCGTTACAATAAAACCCGTTTTTCAGACCTCTCTAGAGATTCCATTGCTTTTATTTTAAAAAACCTAACAAACCCTTGACAAAATGAGTCTTGTTATTTTCTCTATGTCCTCTGTGTCTCTGTGGTGAACTCCCCCATGAACCTTCGCAGTCCCCTACGCTATCCCGGCGGAAAATCCCGCGCACTCCGCCGCATTTTTGCCAAATTTCCCCCTCAAATCGAGGAATTTCGCGAGCCGTTTGTCGGAGGCGGTTCCGTATTTATTGAATTCAAACGCTTGTATCCTCAAATTCCCGTTTGGATTAACGACCTCAATCCAGAAGTATACTGTTTTTGGAAAGCTGCACAGTCACAACTTCCCGAATTGGTGGAAAAAGTGCGAGATATCAAAGCCAATCGTCAAGACGGACGGGAATTATTCGAGGAACTGGCGAACGTAGATGTTGAGGAATTATCGGAGGTCGATCGAGCCGTTCGCTTTTTCGTCTTAAATCGCATCACCTTTTCCGGAACCATCGAAGCGGGAGGCTATTCTCAAAAGTCATTTGAGGAACGTTTTACAGACTCTTCAATCGCCCGTTTGTCGCAGCTAAAAAGCGTCTTAAAAAACGTCAAAATCACCAACTTAGATTACAGCGAATTACTCAAAAAACCCGGTCGAAATGTCTTGATTTTCCTCGATCCGCCCTATTTTACCGCCACAAAATCTAAACTCTATGGAAAACGAGGCGCGTTACACGCCAATTTCGACCACCAACGTTTTGCAAAGGATTTAAAAGCCTGTTCTCACAATTGGTTAATTACCTACGACGATTGCGAAGAGGTTCGCCAAGACTTTGAATTTGCCAATCTTTATGAATGGCAGCTTCAGTATGGCATGAACAATTACAAACAGGGAAAAGCAGAGAAAGGGGCAGAGTTATTTATTACCAATTATTCCGCTTTTGAGAGTTTTGAGACGCAAAAAAAAGACGAAACAGCCGTTCAATTAAAGTTAAATTTATAGTCGTATTTTATCAAGTCAGATATTAGAAATGCCGGGCTTCTAAAAATTGGCACTCCGTTCCTCTCAACCTACTCGAAGCTAACAACTACCCGAAGCTAACTATTCAAAGCAAATAAAGTCTAAGAACCAGACGAAACGACTTCAGGTTTTTCCACTTCTCCACGCCAGCGGTAATAGGCCGCGCAAGCCCCTTCTGAGGATACCATCGGCGCACCGAGGGGACGTTCTGGGGTGCAGTGAGTTCCGAACGCCGGACAGTTGTGAGGTTTTTTCAACCCTTGTAAAATCTCGCCGCTAATACAGTCGGTTTCAGTTTCGATCGTTTCCGACTGGGTATCGAAACCGAATTTGCGATCGGCGTCGAAGGCGGCGAATTCCGCTTTCAAACCCAAACCACTTCGCGCAATTTCCCCCAAGCCTCGCCAGCGACGGGGAACCACTTCAAACACCCGAGAAATCAAGTTTTGTGCGGGTTGATTTCCTTCCCGAGACACCGATCGCGTGTATTGGTTTTCCAATTTCGCCTGGCCGCGTTCGAGTTGTTGCAAACACATATAAATGCCCTGCAAAATGTCTACAGGCTCGAATCCCGTGACCACGATGGGAATCTCGTACTTTTTGACGATGGGTTCGTATTCGGTATAGCCCATCACCGTACAAACGTGACCCGCTGCTAAAAACCCTTGAACCCGACAGTTGGGGGAAGAGAGAATCGTCTCCATCGCGGGGGGAACCAAGACGTGAGACACCAGTAACGAGACGTTGGTGAGGTTCTGCTGGGCGGCTTGATATACCGCCATCGCCGTCGCGGGGGCGGTGGTTTCAAAGCCCACGGCGAAAAAGACTACTTCTTTGTCGGGGTTTTTGCGGGCGATGTTGAGGATGTCGAGGGGGGAATAGACGATTTGTACTTGTCCCCCCAGGGCTTTAAGGCTGAGGAGATCGGTGTCCGAACCCGGAACTCGCAACATATCCCCAAAGGAACAGAGAATGGCGTCGGGGCGACGGGCGATGTCGATGGCGCGATCGATGAGTTCGATGGGCGTCACGCATACCGGACAACCGGGGCCGTGAACCAGGGTAACAGTTTCCGGTAACAGGCGATCGATCCCGTATTTGACGATCGAGTGGGTTTGTCCCCCGCAGATTTCCATAATCGTCCAGGGTTGCGTCACCAAATCGGCGATGGCGTCGGCGTAGTGTTGGGCTAACGTCGGATCGCGGTACTCGCTGACAAATTTCATAACAATGTTGCAAACTGTAACGGGGCGAGTCAGAAAGACTTGAAGTGAGAACGCCAGAACAAAAGGATATCGCGATTTTTAGCGATAAAACAATGAGTGTCTGCTCCTCCATTCTTATATTAGCGAAGAAATTTCGTGCGAAACATATAGTTTTTATAAAAATTCTTACGACCCTTGCCGAAGTTTTTTATAGTAGGACTGAAGAGGACGGCCTTGTGTTAACTCAGATTTAATCTGCCGTTAAACCTCGGATTCGTCCGCTCGACCTGGCAAGTTAAGAGAGAGCGACGGCTTCCCGTGCGATCGGGTTTCGTTAACATTCCTGCTAGTTTGTTCGATCGAAACATCCCATGCACGAAGTCGGCCTTATGGAGCGTACCCTAGAAATCGCGATCGATCGCGCTAAATCTAGCGGTGCGACCACAATTCATCGATTGAAAATGCGCGTTGGCGTGTTATCCGGCGTCGTTCCCGAAGCGTTAAATTTTGCCTTTGACGTGGTGTCCGAGGGGACGATGGCGCAAAACGCCCGCTTTGAAATCGAAAAAATCCCCGCCCGATGTCATTGTCCCCAATGTCAGACGGAGTTTCAACCGGAAGACATAATTTTTGAATGTCCAAACTGTCATCAAATTGTCTCGAAAGTCATCAGCGGAAAAGAACTAGAACTGTCGTCGATGGAGGTTTCATAAATCGCGTATGTGTGAAAATTGCGGCTGTGCAACGACCCCAGGAAACGTAAAAATATTCGACGCCGAAGGTTCGCCGTCTCACGCCCACGAAGGCGCCCACGAACACCACCATCAGCACCATCACAACGGACATCATCATCATCACGACGAACACCATCACCACGACGGACATCACCACCATCACAGCGAAGGCGATCGAACCCATACCCTAGAAATTCACGAAGCGATTTTGTCGAAAAACGATCGCCTCGCCGAACGGAATCGCGGCTTTTTCGCCGCGAAAAACCTCGCCGTTTTGAACCTGCTTTCCTCTCCCGGTTCCGGTAAAACCGCCCTCCTCGAACGGACTTTAACCGAACTGCGATCGCGAATTCCGACCGCCGTAATCGTCGGGGATCTCGAAACCGACAACGACGCCCAGCGACTGCGACAAAGCGGGGCGCAAGTGGTGCAAATCGTCACCGAAAACGTCTGTCACCTCGAAGCGAACATGGTGGCGAACGCCGTCGCCAAATTGAACCTGGAGGGCGCGAAACTGCTCTTTATCGAAAACGTCGGAAACCTAGTCTGTCCGGCGGCTTACGACTTAGGGGAAACCGGCCGCATCGTCCTCCTTTCCACGACAGAAGGAGAAGACAAACCCCTGAAATATCCCACAATGTTCAAATCCGCCGATGTGGTGGTATTGAACAAAATCGACATCGCCGAAGTGGTGGGATTCGATCGCGACACCGCCCTCGACAACATCCGTCGCGTCGCCCCCCAAGCCCAAATCCTGGAAGTTTCCGCGAGAACAGGAGAAGGCTTAGAAGCGTGGTACGACTACCTCGATCGCCAAGTCAGTCAAACCCCAGAATTAGCGATGTTGTAGCGCCCAGAATTAGCGATGTCGTAGGGGGTGTGACGCGGCCAGAAAACCGGGTCGAAGTCAGAACGACCTCATCATCTCATCAACACCTCATCTCAACTATGAGACTTGCATTTTTACTGTGGTGTGCGTTAGCCGTTCTAGCGGTGACGAACGGCTACATCGGGAGTACCTGGGTGTTATCCCAATTCGGGGAAGCCTGGGTAGAACCGTACAAAGTCGTGGTTATCGTGACGGGGATTTTCGCAATGGCGTGGATATATATGCGTCAAAATCGCGATCGCCCCCGTAAAGCCGCCGTTATCGCCGCCACCACCTGGGTTGGACTCACCATCCTCTTCGAGTTCGTCTTCGGACATTACATCGCCGGAGACTCCTGGGCGACTCTACTGGAAAATTATCGATTCTGGGAAGGACATCTCTGGATATTGGTATTGCTGTCTGAAGCAATTTCTCCCTTTATTGTCGTCCTCTTAACCCCCTCAGAATCCCCAACCTAAATCCATCTCCCCCTCTTGCGAAACTCATGGCTGTATCCCCCCAACCCCTAACACCGAAGTCCCAATCCGTCGAGACAGCATCTCGCGGACGGAAACGGTTGCACTTGCAAATCCAGGGATTGGTTCAAGGGGTGGGATTTCGCCCGTTTCTGTATCGCTTGGCGGTGGAATTGGGGTTGACGGGATGGGCGAACAATACCGCTGAAGGGGTGTTCGTGGAGGTGGAAGGAGAGACGGGGAAATTACTGGAATTTCGCCACCGCGTTCGTCGCGACAAACCGCCCCACGCCCAGATCGATCGCCTCACCCTCCGCTGGGACGAACCGATTGGCTATACAGCCTTTGAAATCCGCACTTCCGAAGAACGTCCCCAGCAGAAAACCGCCCTGGTTCTCCCCGATTTAGCCACCTGTTCCGACTGCGTGGCGGAATTGTTCGATCGAAACAACCGCCGCTATCGCTATCCCTTTATTAATTGCACCAACTGCGGACCGCGATACAGTATCGTCGAAACCCTTCCTTACGATCGACCCCTGACGACGATGCGGGATTTTCCCCTCTGTTCCCACTGTCAGGACGAATACGAAAACCCAGGCGATCGCCGATTTCACGCCCAACCGAACGCTTGTCCCCAATGCGGACCTCATCTCGAACTCTGGCGGCGAGATGGAGAAGTTCTCGCCACCCACGAGGAAGCCTTACAACAAGCCGAAACCGCCCTGCGGAACGGTAAAATCGTCGCCCTCAAAGGCTTGGGAGGCTTTCAACTGCTGGTAGACGCCCGCAACGAAACGGCGGTTCGAGAATTGCGCGATCGCAAACATCGCCCGGACAAACCCTTCGCGGTGATGTATCCCACCCTAGAAGCCCTGTATCGCCACTGTCACGTCAGCCAGGTCGAAGCGCAACTGCTGCGATCGCCCCAATCCCCCATCGTCATTTTACAAACCCGGTTTCCCTCTCCCGAACAACCCCTGGCCTCCGCCGTATCTCCCGAGAATCCCAACCTGGGGGCGATGCTTCCCTACACACCCCTACATTATTTATTACTGTCGGATTTAGGCTTTCCCGTGGTCGCCACCAGCGGGAACCTCTCCAACGAACCCATTTGTATCGACAACCAAGACGCCTTAGAACGGTTGGGGGACATCGCCGATGTCTTCCTGGTTCACAACCGCCCCATCGCCCGCCCCGTAGACGATTCCATCGTCCGCGTCATGGCGGGAACGCCCGTGATTCTACGACGGGCCCGAGGCTACGCCCCCCTCCCCATCCGGGGCGAACGCCGTTCGCCCCAACCCACCCTCGCCGTGGGGGGACATTTGAAAAACAGCGTTGCGATCGCCTTCGACGACAAAATCTTTCCCAGCCAGCACGTGGGGGATTTGGATTCTCCCGAAACTCGACGAACCTTTGAATACACCATCGATCGCCTGTGTTGTATTTACGATTTTCAACCGCAAGCGATCGCCTGCGATTTACATCCCGACTACGCCTCGACGGAGTTCGCCCAAGCGCAAAACCTTCCCCTGGTGCAGGTTCAACACCATTACGCCCACGTTCTCGCTTGTATGGCGGAACATGGCTTGAAACCGCCCCTGTTGGGGGTAGCCTGGGACGGGACGGGGTACGGTCTCGACGGGACGATTTGGGGCGGCGAGTTTCTTTGGGTGACAGAGACGGGGTTCGAGAGAGTGGCCCGGTTTCGATCGTTTCCCCTTCCGGGGGGCGATCGCGCCGTGAAGGAACCCCGTCGGGCGGCGTTGGGAATGCTGTACGAGTTGTTTGGCGAAGCGGCGTTTTCCCTGACGCAATCTCCGACGATACGGGCGTTTTCGTCCCAGGAACTCGCCCTGTTGGGGTCGATGTTGCGCCGTCGCGTCAATACGCCGCGCACTTCCAGTTTGGGGCGGGGGTTCGATGCGGTGGCGTCGTTGTTGGACTTGCGACAGCGACTCAGTTTTGAGGGACAAGGGGCGATGGCGTTGGAGTTCGCCGCCCGAGAGACTCAGACGCGGGCGCACTATCCGTTTTCTGTCGATCGTCGCTGTGCTTGTCCGGCTTTGGATTGGGAACCGATGCTGCGGGCGTTGTTGTTGGATTGGCGCAGCGATCGAGCCGTGTCGGAAATTGCGGCGAAGTTTCACAATACCCTGGCTGAGTCGATCGTGGCCGTCGCCCGTTTGTTTGAAGACCGTTTGTCAAATAACGTTCCCGTGGTTTTAACTGGGGGGTGTTTCCAAAATAAAATTTTGCTCGAAGGGTCGATCGAACGGCTACAACGGGCGAATTTTCGCCCCGTTTGGCATCAGAAAATCCCGCCTAACGACGGCGGAATTGCCGTCGGCCAAATTCTCGCTGCCACCTTGAAAGGTAGCCAAAAATAATGTTAAAATTAGAGAATAATTAGACATATAGAGTTACAATATTGCCGCCTTAAAATAAGGCTTTATATTGATTAAAATTGTTGCAAATCTTTACGTTCTGACGCAAAAGTAAAACCAAAATGTGTTTAGCCGTACCCGGAAAAATCCTCGAAATCTCCGGTGACGATCCCCTGACCAAAAGCGGGAAAGTCAGCTTTGGAGGAATGGTCAAAACCGTGAGTTTAGCGTATGTTCCCGAGGTTGAAGTGGGGGATTACGTGGTGGTTCACGTGGGGTTTGCCCTCAGTAAAATTGACGAAGAGGCAGCCAAACAAACATTAAGCGATTTACAACAGATGGCAAACTTCAGTTAAAAAACGTAACTATCCCCTCCCGCAAACCGAGATTTATTCCATAATCGAAATAGAGTTCGTTAATCGCTCGATTGTAACGAAATCGTGACGTTGAAAACCGACGTCGAACCGCCGAAAAGTTACCGATCGATCGCCGTTCCTTAAAGCAACCCAACCATTGTTTTAGCAGGTTGTTTAAAAGGTTCAAAAAACCGAACAACGAACTCGAGCCGAATCGGGAGTTTCTAATTCCCACGGTGTCTCAACCTGGGTTTGTGCAAAGAGGAGTTCGATCGCCCCTCGCGGAGTTGCCATCGTGGAACCGACCCTTTTCGTCGTTCCCCTCCCGCTCACGAACCTCTAAGCCGCTCGCAAAGGATTGAAGAGGATGAACGCCAAAACCTACGCCACCCTAGACGGAAACGAAGCCGTTGCCCGCGTTGCCTACCGACTCAACGAAGTTATCGCCATTTATCCCATCACCCCCGCCTCTCCCATGGGCGAATGGGCGGACGCTTGGATGTCCGAAGGGCGTCCGAACCTGTGGGGTACTGTTCCCTCCGTCGTCGAAATGCAAAGCGAAGGCGGCGCAGCCGGGGCCGTTCACGGATCGCTACAAACCGGGTCCCTGACGACCACCTTCACCGCATCCCAAGGCTTGCTGTTGATGGTTCCCAACCTCTACAAAATCGCCGGGGAACTCAGTAGCGCCGTCATTCACGTGGCGGCGCGTTCCGTTGCTGCCCAAGCCCTCTCCATTTTCGGCGATCACAGCGACGTCATGGCAGCCCGCGCCACCGGATTCGCCCTGATGTGTTCGGCGTCGGTGCAAGAAGCCCACGATTTCGCCCTCATCTCCCAAGTGGCGACCATGGAATCGCGGGTTCCCTTCATCCACTTCTTCGACGGGTTCCGCACCTCCCACGAAATCCAAAAAATCGAAGAACTCGACGAATCGGTATTGCGGGAGATGATAAACGACGATTGGGTATACGCCCATCGTTCCCGTGGCATGACGCCCGATCGCCCCGTGTTGCGGGGAACCGCCCAAAACCCCGACGTCTTCTTCCAAGCCCGCGAAAGCGTCAACCCCTTCTATAGCGCCTGCCCGGGTATGGTGGAAGCGGCCATGGACCAATTCGCCTCTCTCACCGGGCGCCGCTATCACATCTACGAATATCACGGCGCTCCCGATGCCGATCGCGTCGTGGTGTTGATGGGGTCCGGCTGCGAAACCGCCCACGAAGCCGTCGCCTATCTCAACCAACAGGGCGAAAAAGTGGGCGTGTTGAAAGTGCGGTTGTATCGCCCCTGGGACGTCGAAAAACTCCTGGCGTCCTTCCCCAAAACCGTCAAAAAAATCGCAGTCCTCGATCGAACCAAAGAACCCGGCGCCAGTGGCGAACCCCTCTATCTCGACGTGGTGTCCGCCTTCAACGAAGCCTGGAAAGGCGAAATGCCGAAAATCGTCGGCGGACGTTACGGCTTGTCCTCCAAAGAATTCAGCCCCGCAATGGTTAAGGGCGTCTTCGACAACCTGTCCCAAGACAAGCCCAAAAACCACTTTACCGTCGGCATTCACGACGACCTGACGAACAGCTCGATCGAATACGACCCCGACTTCAGCACCGAACCCGAGAGCGTCGTCCGTTCCGTATTCTACGGCTTAGGGTCAGACGGCACCGTAGGCGCCAACAAAAACTCCATCAAAATCATCGGTTCCGAAACCGACAACTACGCCCAAGGGTACTTCGTTTACGACTCCAAAAAATCCGGCGCCGTCACCGTATCGCACCTGCGTTTCGGACCCGATCGCATTCGATCGACCTACCTCATCGACCAAGCCAACTTCGTCGGCTGTCACCAATGGACGTTCCTCGAAAAACTTAACGTCCTCAAAGCCGCAGCCCCCGGCGCCACGTTCCTCCTCAACAGCCCCTACGGACCCGAAGAAGTCTGGGATCGGCTGCCGCTGGAAATCCAAGAAGAAATCGTCCGCAAGAACCTGAAGTTCTACGTCATCAACGCCTATCAAGTGGCGCGAGAAAACGGCATGGGCGGACGGATTAACACCGTCATGCAGACTTGTTTCTTCGCCCTCTCCGGCGTCTTGCCTCGGGACGAAGCCATCGGCCAAATCAAAAAAGCCATCGAAAAAACCTACGGCAAAAAAGGACGGGAAATCGTCCAAATGAACCTCAACGCCGTAGACGCCACCCTAGACAACCTTTACGAAGTCAACGTCGGCCAAGCCAACTCCACCGTTCGGATGCGCCCGCCGATTCCCGACGCCGCCCCCGACTTCGTGCGCGACATCGAAGGCAAAATGCTGGCCCGACAAGGGGACGAACTGCCCGTCAGCGCCCTCCCCTGCGACGGAACCTATCCCACCGGAACCTCCAAATGGGAAAAACGCAACGTCGCCCAAGAAATCCCCGTGTGGGACCCCGACGTTTGCGTGCAGTGCGGTAAATGCGTCATGGTTTGCCCCCACGCCGTCATTCGCGCCAAAGCCTACGACGAAGGCGAGTTAGCCAACGCGCCCAGTACCTTCAAGTTCACCGACTTGAAAGACAAAGACCCCAACTTCGGCGGCCAGAAATTCACCATCCAAGTTTCACCCGAAGACTGCACCGGATGCGGCGTGTGCGTGGACGTTTGCCCCGCCAAAAACAAATCCATGCCCTCGAAGAAAGCCATCAACATGGAATCGCAACTGCCGTTGCGGGAACCGGAACGGGAAAACTGGGATTTCTTCATGGAATTGCCGAATCCCGATCGCCGTCATTTGCACCTCGATCGCATTCGCCAACAACAATGGCAAGAACCCCTGTTTGAGTTCTCCGGAGCCTGCGCCGGATGCGGCGAAACCCCGTACCTCAAACTCATCTCCCAACTGTTCGGCGATCGCAGCGTCATCGCCAACGCCACCGGATGTTCCTCCATCTACGGCGGCAACCTCCCCACCACCCCCTGGGCGCAAAACGCCGACGGACGGGGACCGGCTTGGTCGAACAGCCTCTTTGAAGACAACGCCGAATTTGGCTTCGGCTTCCGAATGTCCCTCGACAAACATACCGCCTTCGCCAGCGAACTACTGCAAAAACTGGCCGGACAAATCGGGGACAACCTAGTTCAAAACATCCTCGACAACCCGCAAAAATCCGAAGCCGACATTTGGGAACAGCGGGAATACGTCCAGCAGTTGAAACAAGCCCTCGAAAACATCGACAGTCCCGACGCCAAACAACTGCGTTCTCTAGCTGATTACCTGGTCAAAAAAGACGTTTGGATTGTCGGCGGTGACGGTTGGGCTTACGACATCGGCTTCGGCGGACTCGACCACGTGATTGCCAGCGGACGCAACGTCAACATCTTGGTGATGGACACCGAAGTCTACTCCAACACCGGCGGACAGTCTTCCAAAGCCACGCCGCGCGGTGCCGTCGCCAAATTCGCCGCCGGGGGCAAACCCGCACCCAAGAAAGACCTGGGCTTAATTGCCATGACCTACGGCAACGTCTACGTGGCCTCCGTGGCTATGGGGGCGCGGGACGAACATACCCTGAAAGCCTTCCTCGAAGCCGAAGCCTACGACGGACCTTCGCTCATCATCGCCTACAGTCACTGCATCGCCCACGGCATCAACATGACCACCGCGATGAGCCACCAAAAAGCCCTGGTCGAAAGCGGACGTTGGTTGTTGTATCGCTACAACCCCGACTTGAAAGCCGAAGGCAAGAACCCCTTACACATCGATTCGCGATCGCCCAAGAAAGGGGTACGGGATTCCATGTACGCCGAAAACCGCTTCAAGATGCTCACCAAAACCAAACCCCAAGACGCGAAGCGGTTGTTACAAGAAGCCCAAGCCGACGTGGATACCCGCTGGCAGATGTATCAATATCTCGCCGCCCGTCCCGTGGACGATGGCAAGGTCAAAGGCAACGGCCAGGGTCACAACGGACACAGCCAAGAAGACGCGGCGGCCTCGGACGAAACGCAACCGCCCTCGGTGAAAGCGTAGTTTCCCGGTGAGGAGGTGGGGAGATGATGGGATGACCAGATGATGGGATGATGAGAAATCACTTCACTTCCTCATCACTTCACCGCCTCATCACCTCACCTCACCCCTGACGGCGATCGAGTAAACAGAGAGAAGGACTATGGACTTAACCACGACTTACCTGGGACTGAACCTCAAATCTCCCTTGGTTCCCTCCGCAGCCGCCCCCCTCACGGAAGACATCGACAACATTAAACGCATGGAAGACTCCGGTGCGGCGGCGGTGGTGTTGCACTCGTTGTTTGAAGAACAGCTTCTGCGGGAAAAATTCGAGTTACACCACCACTTGCAATACGGAACTGAGAGTTTCGCCGAAGCCCTGACGTACTTTCCCGAACCGGACGAGTACCACGTGGGGCCGGAACTGTACCTCGAACATATCCGCCAAGCCAAAGCCAGCGTTGACATTCCTATCATCGCCAGTTTGAACGGCTTTTCCTCCGGCGGTTGGGTCGAATACGCCCAACTGATGCAGGAAGCGGGGGCAGATGCGATCGAACTCAACATTTACTACGTTCCCACGGACCCCAACATGACGGGGGAACAGGTCGAACGCAACTATATCGACACCCTGCGGGACGTCGAAGCGGAAGTTTCCCTTCCCGTGTCGTTGAAACTCAGTCCCTTTTTCAGCAACTTCGCCAACATGGCGCAACGCCTCGACGACGCGGGGGCGAAAGGGTTGGTGTTGTTCAACCGTTTCTACCAACCGGACATCGATTTGGACAACCTGGAAGTTTATCCCCACGTTTTGCTGAGTACGCCTCACGAAATGCGGCTTCCCATGCGCTGGATTGCGCTGCTGTACGGTCAAATTCAAGCGGATTTGGCCGCCACCAGCGGCATTCAACGGGGAACCGACGTTATTAAAATGATGATGGCGGGGGCGAAGATTACTCAGATTTGTTCGGTGTTGTTGCGCCACGGTGTCGGGTACATTCGCACCCTGGAACGGGAAATCCAGCATTGGATGGACGAAAACGAGTACGAGTCCATTCAGCAGATGCAGGGAAGTATGAGCCAGATGCACTGTCCCGATAAGTCCGCTTACGAACGGGCGCAGTACATGAAGGCGGTCACGTCTCACGAGCCGGATTACGACCCCGAACAGGTGATTTCTCGCTAATTCTTTGAGATTTTCTGGGTTGGAATTTTCAGCCACGTAACGGACGTTTCTTTGGCGTCCGCCTCCCAACGGACAATACGCCTGTGCTGGTTTCAGTACGGGCGTTTTTTTGGCGTTTGGTCCGAGGACGTTCCCCAAAAGCCGAGATAGGAAAGTTACAATCGATGCGATCGACTCCTGTCGTGTCTGTCTTGTTAATTCCAAAACTCTCTTATATGAAAGGTTTGAGCGTCGCAATGGGGGCGTTGCTATGGCTGGGAACTGTCGGCGGAAACCTCGTCGTACCGCCGACGGCGGCGCAGCAAGTTCCGGTACGCTCTCCAGCGGAACCTCAGTTAAATCAAGGGTTGCAATACGTGCAGCAGGGACAGTTGCAACAAGCCATCGCCGCCTTCGAGTCGGCCATCGCCATCGACCCGCAGTTTTCTCCGGCATACTATAATTTAGGGTTGGCGTTGCGTCAGACGGGACAGTTTCAAGCCGCCGCCGATGCGTTTTATCGCGCGACGGAAACCGATCCGGGGTTTGCGTTGGCTTACGGGAATTTGGGGGCGGTGTTGCTGGAAGCTAATAATTTGGAACGGGCGACTCAGTATTTGGAACGGGCGATCGAACTCGATCCGCAGTTGGGTTTGGCTTACTATAATTTGGGTTTGGTTCGTTTCCAACAAGGGAACGTGGAGGAGGCGATCGAGAGATTTCGTCAGGCCAAACGCTACAGTGAAAATGCTGCCGAACCGTCCTATTATTTGGGGGTTTTGTATACGCAACAGGGACGGTTGAGACGGGCGCGGTCGGAATTGCAACGGGCGATCGAACTCAATCCAAATTATGCCGAAGCGCACTATCAATTGGGATCGATTTTCTTTGCGGATGGGGATTTGGAAGATGCTTTAAATGCGTTTCGTCGTGCCAGAGATGCCAACCCTCAATATCCGAACGCCTATTACGGTGCGGGGTTGGTGTTTTTGGAACGTCAGCAGTTCGATCGCGCTCGGGAAGTGTTGGAATACGCGCGACAGTTATACTCACAACAGGGTTTACTTCAGTGGGCGAATACTACGCAGCAGTTGTTACAACGAATTCCGTAGCGGTTGGGTTGGCTCCCGTCATATCCCCGGCATCTCCAATATGCCGGGGATCTAATCGATCCGATGGAATGGCGATCGAACCCGAGGTTTAAAACTTGATTTAAAACTTGATTTAAAACTTGATTTGAATTAATGATTTAAAACTTGATTTGAATTAATGATTTAAAATCAGTTTGCTCAAATAAACCTATCGTTCGCGGTTTTTGAATTACCAGAAATTCCGGTCGGTTTGAATCAACCGTGCTATATTCAAACTTTAATACTTTTTCAATTCCGCTAAAAGAATACAACCTCTGGGTTGGAAATCTTCCACTCAATCTTCGTAAAAATATATACCCATGAGTACGATCGGGCGAATTTGGCAGTACGTCAAAACCGTGTTAGGCGTGATTTTCCGGCATCCGATTACCGGAACCACGTTAATTCCGCTGCTTCCCAACGGTGAAATCGTGTTAATCCTGCGACGGGATACGAAAGAGTGGGGACTTCCCGGCGGGATTATCGACTGGGGGGAAGATATTCCCCACGCCGCCAAACGGGAATTACGGGAGGAAACGGGTCTGGACTTGCGGCGGTTGTGTCGGTTGGTGGGGGTGTATTCCCATCCCGATCGCGACCCGCGCATTCATTCGATTTCGATTTTATTGGAAGTGGAAGCAGACGGGAAACTCGGCGCCCGAGATACTCACGAAATTCTCGACGTGCGATCGTTTCCCCTCGAGGCGTTACCGTTCGACAATCTCTGTCACGACCACGAACGTCAACTGAAAGACTATCTCGAGGGCTTGACAACCATCGCCTGAAATCTTTTACGATCGAATCGAATCAGTATTTTGCACCCTCTTCAAGGTTCGCAACCGTACAATATTTGAACAGGCGATCGCTGTAAAATTTCCGGAATCACGGAATAGCAGTTCGATCGCGATCGCTCGATATTTCTACCGTTATGTTCAGAAAACCGCCGCAACGCATCGAACCCGGCGCGGGTCAAGAATCCGTTTGGGACTATCCCCGTCCGCCGCGACTTGAAGACTCCTCCAAACGCATTCGCGTCGTCTTCAACGGCGAAACCCTCACCGACACCCAACAGGCTAAGCGCGTCCTCGAAACCAGCCATCCTCCGGTTTACTACATTCCCCCGGAAGATATTAAAACTGAGTATCTCGTCAAAACCGCCCGCGCCTCCTTTTGCGAGTGGAAAGGGTCGGCGGGATATTACACGGTCAAAGTGGGAGATAAAACCGCTGAAAACGCCGCTTGGTTTTATGCCAACCCCACGCCAGCTTTTGCCAGTTTACGGGGATACGTGGCGTTTTATCCGAGTCGCATGGAGGCTTGTTACGTCGATGACGAACGGGTGCAAGCCCAAGCGGGAGATTTTTACGGGGGTTGGATTACGAAGGATATCGTCGGACCTTTTAAAGGAGAACCGGGAACCTGGGGATGGTGAAATCAGGTTGGTGAAATCAGGTTGGTGAAATCGAGGAGGTGATTCAAAGTCGCGTTCGGTGAGAACGTGAGTTTTTAAGGGGTTTCCACGGGCTAGAAGCCTCTTCTACGGATTTTGTCGCGAAATTTGATGAAACAGCGTCGCAGGTGGGTTTGGGTGCTGTGGTTCGCGGTGGCGTTGTGGTTGTCCGTGGCGATTTACGGGGGTTCGATCGATCCGGTAACGGCGATCGAAACCTGGGAAGCGTTACCTCAAGAACCGGTGCGATTCGACCTGTTACAAGAGGTTCGATCGCTGCGACGAGACGGCCGATACCGACAGGCGGCGTTTCGACTCGGGGAAGTTCTGGGATTGTCCCGGGAAAGCCTTCAGGCCATCGTCAGCGATCGACAACTCCATCGACTCAACGACTTAGAAACCGTTCCCGTCACGGAAGAACGTATCCGGTGGCTACAGCAATTCGGGGAAGTTTTAACTGAATTGGGAGCGGTTCGCGCCGCCGAACCCGTTTTACATACGGCGTTGACCCTCTCGCAACAGCTAAACTCGCAACAGTTAGAAAATCCATCGATCGCCGACATCTTCGTGAGTTTGGGAAACCTCCATCGCACCATCGCCCAACGGTATCGCGGTTACGGTCGATCGACGGTTCCCGCCCACGACACCGCCGCCCGTTTTTACCGCCAAGCCTTGGAGATTTCCACCTCGGAAACGGTACGACGGCGAACGCAACTGAACCTATTGAGTTTAGCCGCCGAGACTCACAGTCGTGACGACTTGCGGCCGTTACAGCGATCGATCTCCCAAAGCCTCGCCGCCCAACCGCCGAGTCGCGACAGCATCACCGAACAATTGAACTTCGCCCACAGCCTCACCTGTCTGAAACTGGCCGCTGAGGATAGCCCGCGCCCCCTCAGTTACGTGGCGCCCGTCGTGCGCCACTGTCGCCCCCCTTCACCGACGATCGACCCCGTTTCCTTCACCGACCTCGCGGAAATCATCAGCCACGCCGCCAATCAAGCCCGAAGTCTCGGCGATCGCTGGGGAGAAGCCTACGCCTTGGGACAGTTGGGGGAACTCTACGAAATCGCCGGACGGTTCGAGGACGCCCGACGCCTAACCCGAGAAGCCTTGGCACTGTCCTACGCCATCAACGCCCCCAGCGTGAGTTATCGCTGGCAATGGCAACTGGGGCGGTTGTCCTACCGAGGCGGCGATCGAACAGCGGCGTTAGAGGCGTATCGGGGATCGATCGAAACCCTACAAGCCCTGCGTCGCGATCTCGCTGCCCTCAACCCAGACGTACAATACGACTTTCGCGATGAAGTCGAACCCGTCTATCGAGAATGGGTGGGGTTGCTGTTGTCCGAACCCTCCCCCACCCCCGAGGAACTGACCCAGGCGCGAGATGCCATCGAAGCCCTGCAACTGGCGGAACTGGATAACTTTTTCGGCGACGCCTGCATCGAAGCCGCAGAACGCCCGCTGCAAGACCTCGACCCAAATATCAACGCCGTTTATACCATCGTCCTCCCCGACGGCTTGCACGCCATCGTCTCAGTTCCCCACCAACCGTTACGCCACTATCGATCGCCCCTTCCCGACCCCAATCTCGAAACTTTCGCCAACATCACCTATCAAGCTCTCGCACAAAATTTCAACTGGCAACCCGTCCTCGAACAGGCTTACGATTTCCTGTTTCGCCCCCTCGAGGAGGATTTAAACGCCCGAGACGGCACCACGGTCGCCTTCGTTCTCGATGGACCTTTACGAAATATCCCTGTTGCGGCGTTGTACGATGGCGATCGCTACTTAATCGAACGCTACGCCATCGCCATCGCCCCCAGTTGGAAACTGCCGCCGTGGGCGTCGCGGGAGTTTCCCCAGTCGAAGCTGTTAGCCGCTGGACGCGCCAGTTTCAGCCAAACTGATTGGAAACAGTTCCCCCAACTCGATCGCACCACCTGGTCAGATTTACCCTACGTCGGCGACGAACTGGAGGCGATCGAATCCTTAGTGTCCAGCGAAACCCTGTTTGACGAGGAATTTCTCAGCCACCGCCTCGCATCTGCTCTCAACTCTCACCGTTTCAGTGCCGTTCACATCGCCACGCACGCCCAATTCGACGCCTTCGCCGAAAATACCTTCGTCCTGGCTTGGGATCGTCCCCTAACCCTCGATCGACTGGCGCAGATGTTGCAAGGAAACGGCGCTCGTCCGAGAACGCCGTTAGAACTGTTGGTGTTGAGTGCTTGTCAAACCGCCGAAGGGAGCGATCGCACCGTCTTAGGCTTAGCCGGAATGGGGATTCGCGCCGGCGCCCGCAGTACCCTCGGCAGTTTGTGGCACGTCAACGATCGCTCCACCGCGCGACTGATGGCGCAGTTTTATCGATCGCTACGCCATCTCAGCCAACAGAACCGCCCCAACAAAGCCGAAGCCTTACGACAAGCACAACTCAACTTACTCCACAGCGAGGGGTTTTCCAGTCCCCATTTTTGGGCGCCGTTCGTTTTGGTGGGACATTGGCGCTAGAGGAAGCAGGGGAGAGGGGGAGAATCTCAATCCAGGGGACGGCCGAACTCGCGAACCGGAATTTGTTCGTCAAACGAACTACTTTCTTCGGGTTTCAGTTCGTTGGACTCTGGCGCCACTTCCCGCGTCGGGGGCGGATTTAACTCCGTGTCCCAATCGGCGATGAGTCGTTGCGCCTCCGGGTAGGCGTCGCTAAACGAGGGAATTCGTTCGGCGGCAGAAATCGCGCCGAAAAGGTCGTAGGTTGCCCGATCGCGGGCTACCTCCAAAATCTGCCAACTCCAATCGCGAATCGCGCCGTCGGCTTGGCTGCGCCAACCGCCATAAGACGAAATCCCGTTGGCCGTGCGAATCGCCGCTTCTAGGGCTTCCGGCGAACCGCCACGGGCAATGTTGTAGGCTTCGTCAAGGAGTTTGCGATCGCGAATCCTTCCCGACCATTGCGCGATCGAAGCCTGGGCGTCATCGTAGAGGGGACTACTCGAAGGAATTTGCCCGGCGGTGGCGATCGCGTCGTTGAGATTCCCCAGATTCGCCAACTGTTGGGCGCGGTTGAGAATCGGTCGGTCTTCCCGTTCGGCGATGGCACTTTGCCACTGATAAATCCACTGTTGCGCTTCGTCGTAGAGGGCGCGATCGCGCGAAATCTGACTCGCTTGGGCGATGGCAGATTGGTAATCCCCCTGTTGCGCCAACTCTTGGGCTTTCCGCAAAATCGGGCGGTCTTCCAAAGTTTCCAGGCGATCGCGCCAACGGGAAATCTCTTCCTGAGCTTCATCGTACAGCGGCGTCGAATTCGACACCAGTTCCGCCTGGGCGATGGCGGCGGTCAAATCCGCCACGCTGCCCGTCCGCGCCGTGTTTCGCGCCCGTTCCAGTAACGCCACCCGATCGATGGCTTGTCGCCACTGACCGATTAACTGCTGGGCTTCGTTATATAAAGGACTGTCCACTTCCAACTTTTGCGCCTGGGCGATGGCGTTTTCCAAATTCGTCACCGTCGGTTGCCACACCAAGAACCGCGCCCGCGCCAGAGTCACGAAATCTCGCGCTTCGTCCTTCAGTTGCGTACTCGCCGGAACCCGACGGGCGATGGAAATGGCTTCGGTGAGGTTTCGCACCTCCAACGCGGCATCTGCCAAATCGAGGAGTTGCTTTCCGTAGTCTTCCAGGGCGTCTTGGGCGACGGGATAGGCGGGACTTTCTAAGCCGATTTGTTCGGCCAGGGCGATCGCTTCGAGAATACTATCGACATCGCCGCGATTGGCTAGATTTCGAGCGTTGGCGAGTTTGTTCGTATCGTCTCGGGCTTGTTGGACGCGCTGGGTAATTTCTTGATATTTCGTCGTCGCCCAATATTGGTTGTCCACCTCCAACAGGTTCGTCGCTTCTCGAAACGCTGCCGTCCACCGTTGGTTTTTTAGGTGGTTTTCGATCGCTTCGTAAATGTCTTCTCCTTCCGCCCAAACCTTTTTCCAAGACTCGATGCGAAGTTCGATGGTGCGTTCTAAGGTTTGTCGCGGTTGGGGCGGTAAAGTATCGGTGGGAACGCGACGGGCGATGTCGATCGCTTCGACGAGTTTGCCGTTTTGAAAGGACGTTTCCGCTAAATCGAGTAAATCTTGCGTCCAGAGTTCCAAATGTTGGTCGATGGTGGGGCGCAATCCCGCATCTTCCGAAACGCTACTGACGAGTTCGATCGCTTCGAGTAAATCCTCGGGATTGTTCTTGTTTGCCGCCAGTTGTCCGCAGTAAAGCCGCATCGACGCCGAAGCCGTCGGCCAGAAAATTGACGGACAGTTCGGAACGGCGGGCAACCGCAACAACAACGCTGTGGCGGTAATTCCAGTACCCATCGTACCGAGACCGAACAACAACGCCCAGACTTGCCAGGGGGGAAGTTGCCATTTGCGTTGCTGAGACTTGGCAGATTTGGAAGACTTGCGGCGACGGCGCCGAGACGAAGACGACGCCGGCGATGCCGATTGCAAGGCGTCTTGGGATTGCGAAGCCGTTCGTTTAGACGGTACGGAGTCCTTACGGACGTTCTTGCGATTCAACGGCACACCTCGATCTCTCCTCATCACCAATACCTCTGGCTTCTCACGCAGAGACAGGATCGATCGATATCGTAACATTGTCCCTCAGTTCGAGGAGCGGGTTCGTTTACAGTGAACAGGCCAACCATACGCCCCATCCCCAAACCCCATGCAACACATCATCATCACCGGAGGATCGAGTGGAATCGGAAAAGCTACCGCCCTCAAATTCGCCCAACAAAACGCCAAACTCTCCATCCTCGCGCGAGATTCCGCCAAACTCGACGCCGCCAAAGCCGAACTCGAAGCGGTGACATCCCAACAGGTTCTCGCCCTGTCCGCCGATGTCAGCGATCGAACCGCCGCCGAAACCGCCATCCAAACAGCGATCGATCGTCAGGGAATCCCCGATCTCCTCGTCTTATCCGCCGGAATCGCCCAACCGGGTTACGTCACCGACTTAGACACCGACACCTACGAACGCGCCATGTCGGTGAATTACTTCGGTTCCCTCTACTGCACTCGCGCCGTTCTCCCCGCGATGATACAACGCCGTCGCGGTCACTTGGTCTTTCTCTCTTCCGGGGCGGGATTGGTGGGCTTGTTCGGTTATAGTGCCTACAGTCCCAGTAAATTCGCCGTTCGCGGTTTGGCGGAATCCTTGCGGGGCGAGTTGAAACCCCAGGGAATCGGCGTTTCGGTGGTGTATCCGCCCGATACGGATACGCCGCAACTGGCGGAGGAAAACCGCACCAAACCCCCGGAAACTCAGGCGATTACGGCGACGGCGAAACTCTGGACGCCTGACGCCATCGCCCGAGAAATTGTCAAGGGCGTTCGTCAAAATCGCTTTGTGATTGCGCCGGGGTTGATGATGGGGATGTTGGCGCGATTTCACGGGGCGATCGATCCGCTGTTAGAGGGGTATTTCGATCGCGTTGTCGCCAAATTCCAAAAACTCTCGTAATTCCATGAATCGGCTGCGACGACAACTCGATATCCTCGAAACTTGGCTGCACTACAAATCGGGCGATCGCTACTTTTGGGGATGCGCCAGTCTCGGCGTCTCTCTCTATTTCGGACTGGTTTCTCTCGTTTACGCCTTCAGTTTCGACTATATCGTTCAAGACGACGCCCGCCAGCATATCGTTGGGTTGCAACGCTTTATCGATCCGGCGTTGTTTCCCAACGATGCGATCGCCGATTATTTTCTCTCCGTCGCCCCGTTAGGATACCGCAGCTTTTACGCAATTCCCGCCCAATTCGGACTCGAACCGTTAGTTTTCGCCAAGTTCGTCCCCCTCGGCTTGTCTTTACTGACAACGGGGTTTTGGTTTTCCGCCTCGTTGGAACTGGTTTCGCTTCCCAGTTTGGCGTTTTTATCCGCTACCGTTCTCAACGAAACCATTTGGATGAACGACGATCTCAGTTCGGCGACACCTCGGGCGTTTCTCTATCCTCTCTTTGCGGCATTTTGCTATTTTTTACTTCGAGAAAATTTAATTTTACTCTTAATTTGCATTGCCTTACAGGGTTTATTTTATCCGCAAATTATGCTTTTAGAAATTGCAATTTTAGGGGTTCGATTGTTGGAAATTCGCCCAAAACGGGGTCTCTTAGAATTGCAGTATAATTCGATCTCCTACGATTCCCCTACCCAGGTAGGGGCGAACGGCCGTTCGCCCCTACGCCAACGGTTTCGGAATTTCATCAACTCGTCTTATCGCAAGCTCTCCAACAGACCGAAAAACAGCATTACTTTAACTCGAAACCCCCCAAAATATCGTTTTTTTATCGCCGCCTCTCTGGTGAGTTTTCTGGTTTTACTCCCGTTTTTCCTCAACTTCTCCGAATCGGGAACTGTCGTCACCACTTCGCAAATGAAAACCATGCCCGAGTACGGATTCGGCGGACGAAACGAGTATTTCGGCGTCTCTTGGTTTCGCTTTCTGTTTCACGGATCGAGCGGCTTAAGAATTCCCATTTTCCCCTCTATTTTACCCCTGGGCTTGGCGTTACCCATTTTAATATTTTACCTTAAAAATAAATATTACACTCAAAAAATCGCTTTAATTTTATATTTAATTCTCGCTTCATTAGTATTATTTACAATCGCCCATATATTCTTACTCAAATTCCATTTTCCCAGTCGCTACACCTATCATAGCTTTCGTTTTGTCCTCTCGATCGCCTCCGCCATCGCCTTCGCCAGTTTTCTCGATTTAGCCAAAGCAAACCTTCAAAATCCATCCTTAAAATTCCCCAAATTCCACATCATTGGCGTGCGACTATTCCTAATCTTTTCGATCGTCTCACTCCTGGGTCCCTTGATTCCCGTGGTATTCTTAAACTATCAAGGATGGCAAATTGGTAAATCTCCCGAAATTTACGAGTTTTTAGCGCAGCAACCCATAGATACTAAGGTGGCGTCGCTATTACCCGAAGCGAACAATATCCCGGCGTTTTCCGGTCGATCGATCCTCGTCGGGAGAGAGTTCGCCATCCCCCATCAGGTGGAATATTACCGAGACTTTAGAAATACCGCAAAAGACGTAATTCGCGCTCATTACACCGACGACGAAACGGAATTTTCAGACCTCGTTCGCCAGCGAAACATCGATTTCTTTTTTATCGACAACAATACCTTTAATCGAGATTTTTTAAAACAACCCTTAAAACAAAAAGATTGGCTGTTTAACAGTTTATTGAATCCCGTGGTATCTGAGGTAATTTCAGAGTTAGAACGAGGGAAACGTCCCGTTTTACTGAAAAAGGGCGATAGCTGCGTGGTTGTCAAAACCGATCGATCGCAGTTAATCGACGCCAACTGTGTAACCCAATCTCCCCTATAGGTGCGTTGCGTGAAACGCACCTATAGGGACTTTCAAGGACTTTGACCCTTCAAACCTAAAGTTGTCCGTTCGTCGCTAAAATCGCCATACAATCTTCCGTATCCGTACAAATTCGATCGCCCAATATCACCCCCGTTAAATTCACATCTTCCAAATTTGCCCCTTGAAGCGAGACGCCTTCCAAATTCGCCCCTTCCAAATCTGATCCTTCCAAATTAGAATTGGAGAAATTCGCATTTCTCAAATCCGCCCCTTCAAAAATCGAACCTTCCAAATCCACACCGGAAAAATCGACATTTTGCAAATCCGCCCCTTTAAAATCGATTCCATTTAAATCCGCTTCAGTGATAATCGCATCTTCCAAATCGGCGTATTGAAAGTTGGTTCCATCCAAGGATACCGCCCGTAACGTCGCCCCTTCCAGATTCGCCCCCGACAAGTCGCTAGAATTGAAATTCACCCCCGACAAATTCGCTTGGGCTAAATTCACTTGTTCCAAATCAGCGTGTTCGAAGATAGCATTTTCAAGGTTCGCCCCTTCTAAATTCGCCCCTTGTAAATCCGCCCCTTCTAAATTCGCCCCTCTGAGACTCGCCCCGGTTAAAATCGTCGCTTCTAAATGAGATTCCGAAAGGTTAGCAATTTGTAAATTGGCGTTGGATAAATTCGCCCGCGCGAGATTTGCTTTAAACAAACGCGCCCCTTCCAAATTCGCGCCCGATAAATCCGCACTCCACAACGACGCCATTTCTAAATTCGCGCCGCTTAAATTTCCCCCCGTCAGCTTGGCTTCACTTAAATCCGCCCCGACTAAATTGGCGTCTTCTAAATTGACGTTAGGAAATTCCGCATTTTCTAAATCGGCGCCGGATAAATCGCAACCGGAACAGACACCGTCGTTCCGCAGTTTGACTAAATCTCGCGGATCTTCTGAAATTGCGGGTGTCGCCACCAACGCGATCGCGCCGAGAGACCACCACAATCGAGGCGATTTCAAGATTTTAAATATCATGGAAATTCCCTAAAAAATGCTACACATAACTCTATTATCTCTAATATATTCCCGATTGACTAGAGGTGAAATTTTAATGTTTTTTAATATTATGAAATTGCGATCGAAACTCTTTAAAAAACGATAAAATTATTTACATTACTCGACGCTTCAAACAATAAGCTTAGCAAGCAGCGCGATCGAAATTACCCTAAAAAACATTGTTGTTCCCTAGAGAGTTTCCACCGTTGCGCCGCAGTTGTATCATACGTTGAACTATCATACGTTGAACTATCATACGTTAATCGCCAACCTTCCCGGGTACCCCCTCCGTTAACTCCACTATGGCCGCCGCAGTCGCACCCCCAAAAACCACGATCGATCTCCTCCGCGATCGCGCCGAACAATTCCCCGATCGCACCGCATATCTCTTCCTAAAAAACGGCGAAACCGAAGAAATTTCCCTCACCTACCGCGACCTCGATCGCCAAGCCCGATCGATCGCCTCCCACCTCCAACAGCAACAACTCAGCGGCGAACGCATCTTACTCGTCTACCCCTACTCTCGCGGACTGGACTTCATCGCCGCCTTTTTCGGCTGTCTCTACGCCGGATCGATCGCCGTACCCTGTCACCCTCCCCAAAACCGACGGACCGCCATCGACTTACAACAGCGCCTCGGCGACGCCGAGGCCAAACTCCTGCTGAGTACCCAAACCCAACTCCCCAAACTCACCGCCGAACTTCCCGTTCCCGGTCTAGCCACCGATAGCCTCATCCCTGATTACGACTGGATTCCAGCCTCCCAAGCCCCCGACACGATCGCCTTCTTGCAATACACCTCGGGGTCTACCGGACAACCCAAAGGCGTCATCGTCACCCACAACGACCTCCTCACCAGCCAAGCCATGCTGAAACAGGCGTTCGGTCACGACGACACCTCCATCGGCGTCAGTTGGCTTCCCATGTTCCACGACATGGGACTCATCGGAACGGTAATCCAAGCCTTATATCTCGGTCGTCCCTGCATCTTCTTCTCCCCCATCGATTTCGTCCAAAAGCCGATTCGCTGGTTGAACGCCATTTCCCGCTATCGCGCCACCACCAGCGGCGCCCCCAACTTCGCCTACGATCTCCTCTGTCGCCACGTCACCCCCGACCAAATCGCCACCTTAGATCTCAGTTCTTGGGAAGTAGCGTTTTCCGGCGCCGAACCCATTCGTCCGGCCACCCTCGATCGATTCAGCGAAACCTTTGCAGCCTGCGGGTTTCGGCGAGACGCCTTTTACCCCTGTTACGGAATGGCGGAAGCGACGCTGTTCGTCTCGGGAGGTCCCAAACTCACCCCACCGCGCATCTTGTCCCTGGACGAAGCGGCGTTGCGAGAAAATCGCGTCGTTCCCCTCTCTCCCGACAAACCCGGCGTCCGCGAGGTCGTCGGTTGCGGTCGAACTTGGGGAAATCGAACCATCGCCATCGTCGATTCCCACACCCACACCCCCGTCAGAGAAAACCGCATCGGCGAGATTTGGGTGGCGGGTTCGACCATCTGTCAGGGATATTGGAAACGACCCCAGGAAACCGAACGCAGCTTTGGCGGCGAAATTCGCGGCGGTGACGGAACGCGATTTCTGAGAACGGGAGATTTGGGATTTTGGCGAGACGGCGAACTCTTCGTCACGGGTCGTCTCCACGAAGTGATGGTGTTGTGGGGACTCAACCACTACCCCCAACATCTCGAACAAACCATCGAAGCCAGTCATCGGGGACTGCGGAAAAACGGCGTGGCGGCGTTTTCAGTCGAAATTGACGGGGAAGACCGTTTGGTGGTGGCTTGCGAGATCGATCGCAGCTATCGCAAGCAATTCGTCCTCGAGGATATCGTGGAAACGGTGCGCTGGTCGGTGTTTCAGGAACATTTCGCGGAAGTGTTCGCCATCGTCGTTCTTTCGCCGGGTCGTCTCCCGCGCACCTCTAGCGGAAAAATCCAACGCCGTCGCTGTCGGGAATTGTTTGAAAGGGAAGAATTTGAGTGTTTGGGAAGTTGGAAATCCTCCGATGCGATCGATCTGACTTCGACGGTTCGTCGCTACCTCGATCCTCGCCTCCATCTCCGTCGGTATTTGGCGGTACTTCGCGGTTATTGGCGTCAGTTTTGGGGATAAGGTTCGCCAGATACGACGGTCCACAGAGATAAATAGGTGTCGTTGGGGGTGAGGAGTTGGGGTTGGTAGATTTCGGCCATCGATCTCGATGATTCTTGTTGTAAGACTTCGAGAAGTTCGGGAGAGGGATTGAAGAGAAATCCTTCGATATCGGAATCGATCGCCTCTGGCGTCAGGAAGTCAATTCGGACTGAATTATCGAGATGGTGACTCAAGGACATCAAATCGGGGATTTGGGAGGGTTCGGCGTACAAAACCGGATCGATCGCATCATTGAGAATTTCTGCAATCGGCGGATTATGTTGGTTTCGACCTTTGAGATACATCGGAACCGCGTCTAGATTGTGAATTCCCGATGCAATTCCCAAAACCAAAACCATCACCGCAACGGACTTTTTCCAATTGTCCAGCCTTCCGCTTCCCAAAAAACCCGCCACCGCCATTTGAACCATCACCAGGGACGGAACCAGATAGCGAGGTGTCGCCGAAACCCGACCGCCACGGAGGAGATCGATCGCCCCTAAAATCAACAGTGGCGTTACCATAGAAATTAAAATAAAAGACCGAGTGTTCGCAGAAGTTCGGCGCACCACCCAAACCAAAGAAACACCGATAAGCGCCAACACCCAAAGCGCCACCAAACTCCCCAAAACAAGAATATAGGGCGTTTTTGGAAACGGTAAATCCACAAATTGCGCGATAAAACTATAAATCCAAATTCCCACGATCGCCCCCCAACTTTCCCCGTCTCCCGTCCAAGTCGTATTTTCCTGAAACCGTCCCCAACCACGCAGAAACACCAGCAACCACGGCGAAAACAAAACCAAACTCGCCCCCACCGCCACCCAAAATTTTCTGTGTCTTCTGTGTTTCTGGGGTGACTTCTCTTCTGAGAAAATCTCAACAAAAAGCCCATGTGCGATCGCCATCAAACCCGACAATAATGAGGTATACCAAGCCAGCGTCAAACTCAAGCCGTAACCTATCCAATCTTTCCCAGAGTTAGACTTAAGAGACCGCAGCAAAAACAGTCCCGACAACAACACCGCCACCGTCCACAAACTATAGGGTCTTGCTTCCTGAGAATAGCCAATTTGAAACGGCGAAATTGCCATGAGAACGGCGGCGAAACTCGCAGCTAGACGAGTTTGAAACAGTTCCCAGGCTAAAGCATAAGCGCAGGGAATCGCCAGAATTCCGAAAAGGACGGACAGCGATCGCATCGCCCCAGGCGTTCCGCCAACTCGATCGACCCAAAATCGGGTTAAAATAAAATAAAGCGGTGCGTGTTCTGGACTTTGCGACAGCGCCGAAAATACTTCTCGAAAATTTGCATTTTGGGGCGATATTTGATAGAATTGTAATTCTTCTAAATTGGAAGTTTTATCTTTATAAATTTCTCGAATTACGGTTTCTTTAGTGAATCCCGAAACGCGAATAGCGGTGGAGACTTCATCGACCCAAAAAATGGATCGATCGAGTCCGTAAAATCGAAAAAATATACCCAAATAAATAATAAAAATAGTTGAGAAATAATAAATATTTTTAAGATTTGATTTCACTGACAAACTTTCTCAAAAAATATTGTCGTTACTTTAAACAATCGGCTTCTTAGAAGGGTCGATCGTCATCTATCACGCTGCTAACTGGCTGATTTTTCGCCAATTCAAACTTGAACTGGCTTCGACAAATCCACAAACAGCTTACGGAATTGGGCAGTCGTGCGTGACTTCACAGCTTATCTGGGTCGAGTTCTTGGGTTTCACCAGCATGATACTCAGCCATTGCTGAAGCTGCGAGTTTCGCAAGTCTATCTGGAGAACGGGAGAAGGCTTCATCCCACCGCCGCTCGTCCTCAATTTCCTCTAAAATCATAGTCGCGATCGCGTTTTGCTCGCTTTCAGGTCGGGCTTGCAATTTCGCGATAGTGCGACGCACCGCTTACGCGATCGCCCGTTCGAGTAATTCAGTCATTGCTTCTACCCTCAGAATGTTACAACAAGAATAACGACTGTTTGAGAGAGGACTCGATCGCTCGTGCAACAGTGCATCTACTCGATTTTACTGTGCCAAAAAGCGATCGCGGACTCCCGACAGGAGAAGCCTTCACCAATGCAGTGTTAGGCAAGCGGTATAACCCGGAGGCGTAATCCGAGTGCCTGTAAAACCTTCAGAACTGTAGCCAACTCTGGATTGCCTTCACTCGATAAAGCGTTGTAGAGCCTTTCACGTTCTATACCTGTTTCACGGGCAATCTGCGTCATTCCTTGAGAACGCACAATATCGCCTAATGCAGCCACCACTACGCTAGGATTGCCATCTTCAAGGGCAGCTTCGAGATAGGCAACGATATCTTCTTGGGTTTCTAGATGCTCTGCTGCATCCCAAGGATAGGTTTTGAGGGTAGCCATGAGGATCTCCTATAAATCTTTTGCTAAATCTAATGCTGTTTGAATGTCTCGTTTTTGAGTTCGTTTATCTCCTCCTGCCAAGAGGATAATCAAAGTCTCACCTCGTTGTATAAAGTACACTCGATAGCCCGGACCATAATTAATTCGCAGTTCTGACGCACCCTGACCGACTGGCTTAACATCGCCTGGATTACCTATCGATAAACGACGAATACGATATCTATACGCGCTCTGGCTTGGCGATCGCGTAGGGATTCAAACCACTTAATATAAGTCGATGTTTGACGAATTTCCATCATGCATCAAGTGTATCCCGTGGAATCCATTCCAAACTTCTCGGTCAGACGAACTCGACCACTGCGATCGCGAAACAGGCTAATCCAAACAGATGTATCGATCGGTAACATGACGAGTTGCGCGAAGAGCTTTACGATCGAACTCGGAAGCGAACTGAATTTTCCCGGCTAAGTCGAGACGGTTTTTCTTGCGGCGCGATCGAACCCGTTCGTGCAAAGCTAGATTGACGGATTGACTATAGCTCTAGTCTAGCTGAGGTTTTCAGGCGGCTAAATATGGCGTTTCTCAATCTATCTACTGACTGGCAATACCTATTTTTCACTTGAAAAGATTGGTTAACCGAAAGGTGCGATCGCTATCTGATGGGGAAAGAACTGAACCAACAGGATGCCTAGCGGAAAGTGCCGCCTGTTACCCGTCCGCGGCTTTACAGGGTTAGCTGGTTGTTCAGGGGAATAACTCAAAGTAATCGCAATGGCTTGGACGAACGATCGAAAAATCTCGAAGGAAGATCGAGCGTGTAAACGCGAGCGATATTTAGCCGTTCTGCGATCGCAACGATCGCCGCATCTGTAAAATCAAGCTGAGTATCAGAATACTGTTCCAATATCTGATGCACTCGCACCAAATCTTCTGTAGTCATCGACTCAACTCGAACCGCATCAGATGTCATTCTGGACACAAAACGGCGCATTGCTGGATGTCCCAATCTCGATGCAATGAGATAGCAAACTTCAGGAAAAACAAGGCTCTTCGCCGTTTAGGGTGACAGAAAAACTGACTTCACGAGATTTCAGGGGTTTTGGCTCTCGATTCTCCAGGTATTTGTATTTTGCTATACATTTTCCCCCGCAAACGGCGGAGACCCAAAAACAACGACAGGTAGCACCAATGGCTCGTTCGCACTTTGAGCAACAGTCAGTACCCGCTGATGGTTGCGATCGCTGCGATCGGTTAAGGCAAACAGAAAACTTGTGTCGAGTATTGCCATCACGAGCGATCGTTTGGCTGGTTGTTCCAGCCATAAATGGGATCGATTTCATTGCGTAAAATCTCCTCATCAGACTCAGAAACGTCCTGTTGTCCAGACTCACCTAACCCTGCAATGCTGAGCAGGACATTTTGCTGAGAACTGTCGATTTCCTTGCACTGGGCTGTTTTATAATGCAAGTAATCCAGAAAATTTTCTAACTCTCCTATCACTTCATCAGGTAGATCGTTTATTCTCTCAATGAGATGTTGCCGTTCTGCTCTGACATCTCCCCAGCCCTAGAAGGGCGGGGGTTCATGGAATCCACCTGACTCTGACTGGCTCTCGGATAGACCTACACCATCCAGCCTCTTATCAGGGTTCAACCATGCTTCCCGGTCGTTCTTCTCTGACGCTGGCACTGCCGCAACGTTGGCAATCCGAGGACGGCCAATCGAAGATTGTCTATACTGGTTTCCCGCTTGCTGCCAAGCCGACCATAGGAGCGAGTCCGCACCCAGGAATCCGCTTCGAGCGGCTTCCGCTTGGTAGCAGCCATCTGCATCGACAAACCGAGCGAGATATCCACTGAATAAATCTCGCTGAGACACCACCCCACACTCACAGGCATGTACCCGTTGAGAGAGGGGCTTTTTGTTGATGCGTCCGCATATACAGCGCTGGGATAGTTTCGTCGTTTGGGTTGGAAATTCATTGACGCTGCCGCCAGCATTTTCAGCTTTTTGCCGCAGCCGTTCGACAAACATTCCAGGGGCACGTTTACCCACTGAACGACCAAACATCTTTTGCAATGCCCGATAGGAAAGCTTCTCAATGTTGATGAACTTCCCAATAGACAAGATTCTGTTCACTAGCTCACCCTGGAGCGATTTGCGGTGAGCGCTCAACTTCCGTTCAATATTTGATTTGCGCGTCCTGGTCTTCATGTAGCGCTTCGATTGGTTGACGTGCCTCTTCCCCTTGATAGACCGACCTAGCTTACGCTTGCCGTGCTTCTGCCCAGGTTTGGGCAAGTCACACCGGGACGACTCAAAGCAGTCCGGGTTGTTCGCCCTCTGCTGTCGTGCCATCTGCCGTTGCAGTCGTGCGATGACCTTCGATGCGTCGGCCAGTGCATCACAGAACGGCTCCAGAAATGCCTCATCCTCTCCCACCACCGCAATCGTTGATGGGCCAATGTCTGCCCCAACAACATCACCGCCAATCCTGTTTTTTGGCTTCTGAAAAGGCTTTCCTTCATTGATGAGTTGGGCATAGAACAGGTTCTTCCCGTTTACCTTTCGCCTGACCAGGCGCACATACTTCACGGGACTGTTCAGACCATGCAGGATTACCGGGTCGTTGCGGTCGATGTAGGACTGTAACGCCAACCCCTTCCAGATGAAGGTTTCATTTTGCCACTTCATCGGTGACCGCTTTGACTTCCCTTCGAGGGAGTCCATCTGGTTGATGCCCTTAAACCGGACTCGCTTCGAGCGTCCAAGCATCACATTTCGAGCGGCACGAAACGCACGGGTGCCTAGCTTCTGAGCGGTATCCGCATCAATATGCACCCCAATCCAACCATTGCCGCCATTACGGATCTTGATTGCATAGCCCTGGAGCGCGTAATCGCTGAACTCATGCGCATCCCAGGCGAACTTAAACGCATCACTGCGCGTTTTGTTGGCTCTACCGTCTACCGTCCTGGGGAGGGACTGAGCGAATTGAAATAGCTTGGACTGCTTCACCAGTCGGACGCGACGCATCGCCTCACCTAAGCAGGCGTTATAGAGTTGACGCCCTGCTTCCAGTCGAGCCAGCAGCACCCGCTCCTCTGATGGGGTGACCACCAGAGGAATATCGGTCACAAATGTTGGGGTTGACTTGCGGGGCATGATGATAGATTGATAGAGTCTATCTAATATTATCACGAATGAGTCAAAGGAACTACAAAAGCAACAAGAACATTGTATTTAGCTGCAAATACCATGTTGTGTTCTGTCCAAAATACCGTCGTCCGGTTTTGACGGATGGTGTTGACGAGCGATTCAAGCAAATTGCATTGGAGCTATCTGAAGAGCTGGGTTTTGAAATTGTTGAACAGGAAGTCATGCCTGACCATGTTCACCTGCTTATTGACTGCGACCCACAATTTGGGATACACCGGATTGTCAAGCAGCTAAAGGGTCGCTCATCCAGGCTGCTGCGAAGTGAGTTCCCCTGGTTGAAGCGAAGGCTGCCGAGCCTCTGGACAAACAGCTACTTTGTTGCAACGGTTGGGGGTGCCCCTATCGCCATCGTCAGGCAATACATTGAAAACCAGAAATGGGTTGCAGATAACAAATGACTCGCTGCTGCGCTCGGCTGTCTATGTAAGGGGTGGTCGTTCCTCCCCATGTCTGAAGCCAGCGGCTCCCCGACCACCCCTTACAAACCCCGATTTTCGGTGGTTTCAGACATGATGCGATCGCTCGTGGAACGGTGTATCTACTCCATTTTACCGTGCCAAAAAGCGATCGCGGACTCCTGAAACAGACGAGTTGCAGGTAGAGCCTTACGATCAAACTCGGAAGCGAACTGAATTTTCCCGGCTAAGTCGAGAAGGTTTTTCTTGCGGCGCGATCAAACCCGTTCTTGCAAGGCAAGATTTATCAAATCTTCTTTTATCAAATCTTCTTGCGTACTCAGGTTAGTGAGTTGTAATGCTTCACTGACCAGGGATTCATCGACATCGAGTGTAATTCACATGGAGTACCTGTCGGATAATAATCTTTTACGGGATCGATCGACCCAACTTATAAGATCGGCGATCGCCCGTCCGTCCCCTGCACTGAATGATGAGACACAATAGGCAACTACACAAATACAACTGTAACTTTAGCCGTCTTACATTCCTTCTCAATCGATCTACGCTGTTTCGCAGAAACTTTACCAAACAGGTAAATACATCGTTCGTGCTTGGGATAGTAATGGCTGTAGCTCAGAACTTGCCCGATCGCGTGTTTATACTGCCTAACATTTTTTACTTCGATTACTTGAGAAGCTGTCAGAATGTCAATCTTTCCCGTAGCAGTTTTTACTTCGGTTCGACTACCAGACATTCCTGCAGCCAAGCGATCGCGAATCACTCTTTCCTTTTGGGAAGTTTTTGACTTAGGATAACGACGAGTTCCATTCTGTAACTCTTCAATCGCGGGTTTTAGAACAGGGATTCGATCGTGGCAAACGTCAATGATTAATTCTCCTGTTCTTTTGAAAGCATCTTGGGCTAACTGACGTGCAAATCTCTCAAAATAATTACTCATTTTTTCTCGTCAATTTCTTGAAGATAATTTTTTATTTTTAACTTGAGATCTTGTGAAATAGGATATGATAAAACTTCTCTTTCAATATCATATATGGACTTTCCCTGCCTGCGAAGTTCGTCTACAACTGCCTGAAATATTTTTTCAAATCCATATTCTGTTAACCCTTGAGAGATTAATGCCAAAATTCCAAGTACAGCAATTCCTCCTAACATCCCAAAAGGACCACCAAGCATAGCTAAAGCGGCTGTAATTGCTGCTGCGCCAGCCCAACCTGTAACAGCCATAGCAACTAGAAGAACTAAACCAGGCACTCCTAACGCAGCAATTTTATCTACAATCCGATCCACTCTTCATCCTCCTGTTCAAAAGTGACTGAAAATTCAACAAACATATCTTTGATATAGAAATGTTTGCGAACAAGCGGGCGTTTCACCTCGGTCTTATGAGGTTATCCCACAGTTGTGGGATAATACTCCATATTGGAGACTTTTACCGTAGCTGGAGCGATCGAAACACCGCAACCCCCCAAACTCCTCGATCGACTGGTTCTCAAGCACTTGCGGCCTCTCAGTGGTGCAGAAAACTTTTCGAGATCGGGGATTGACAAAATACATGCAATATGTATTTAAGTGTGAGCCATATCCCCGGGATGCACCCGGCAATGCTTATCAATTACGCGAATCCAGGGTTTTATTAGAACCCGCTTCTACCAAGACAAAGACCGCAGTAATAATGTGCATAATCATGCCCACAACAGGAATCCATCCGATACAAGATGTCACAATACCGAGAACATTGCCCGCGATCGGACGATTCTCTTGCTTAGATAACACAACGGTAACAATGTGTAAGGCTAAGGTAACAATGAGTGGAGTCCAAGCAAGACTTACAATTATTGTTCCGCCTAAAACCGGAATACCAAGAGCCGCTTCTAGCCCACCAGAAACCCACTTTAAAATTCGTGCTTTTGAAACATTACTAGCGTGTGACATGGTTAGTTTTGGGTTGTGATTGCTTTAGATTTTATTGGTGATTCTAGTTCTTCTTTGCTGTATTCAGTAGTTTCAAGAAAACCATATAAGCCCCCATTTAGAACCCTAGAAATCCTCAGTATTTAGACACCTCTATCTACAGCAGTGCTAAATCACTTTTGTATTCTCGTCATAAAAAGGGCTTGATAATCTCGATCTTTTCACGGATCGCCGAGGTTTTATAACCCCAAAACTGCCCCGTGAAGAACTCATTTTTTTATATCCTTTATTTTATAGGCAATCAAGCCATAACTGGTGTTTTTTATAAAAATTTAATGCTTTTTAAATTAAAAAAAAGCAGCAAAACAATAATGAAAGAATTTGGACTTTCACCTATTAAGAAAACCTGACATTTAACTCTCGTATTTACGAAAAACTACTTAAATGTTAGGTCGATCGAATTACGTATAAATATGGCTAACTCATGATGATTTGGTTTCTCCTCACCAACTGTGACTTGTCCCTCCTCCAAACCAGTACAGTTCAGAGTTAGAGAAACGATGGTGTCACCTCTTAAGAGGCTCTATATATCTCTCGGCAAAAAACGGCGAGTTTTACGTCAAACGTCCTGAATTATTACAAAAGTTCACAAAACCACCGGATTTCGCCTGCTCCGAGGGAGAGAAAAGCGAGTCTACAGCAGGGTCGAACGGAACAGGGCGACCGCTATAAACACAAGGTTCAGGCAGAGAGGATGGCAAGGGTGGGATCGATCGCATCAGAAACAGCCCGTTTTCAGCCCTATCTCGCCCCCTATCTCATCCCAAAGATCGCATCCCCCGATCGCATCCCCCCGACATCCCCACAAGGTACAATCGAAAAGATTGCATATTTTCGTAAACTCACTGTCGCGACCTTAACGATGACCGTCAATCTTCCCTCGCAGTACGACCCCACCGAAACCGAAGCCAAATGGCAACAATACTGGGAAGACCGCCACGTCTTTAAAGCCGACCCCGACGCCCCCGGCGAACCCTACTGCGTCGTCATACCGCCGCCGAACGTGACGGGAAGCTTGCACATGGGTCACGCCTTTGAAAGTGCGCTCATCGACACCCTGGTTCGCTACCACCGGATGCAGGGACGCAACACCCTTTGGCTACCGGGAACCGACCACGCCAGCATCGCCGTCCAAACCATTCTCGACCAGCAACTCAAAGCTGAAGGAACGAATCGCCACGAACTCGGACGGGAAAAATTCCTCGAACGCGCCTGGAAATGGAAAATCGAATCCGGCGGAAAAATCGTCAACCAACTTCGCCGTTTGGGGGTGTCCGTGGATTGGTCGCGGGAACGCTTCACTATGGACGAAGGACTCTCGGAAGCGGTGTTAGAAGCCTTCGTGCGCCTCTACAACGAAGGACTGATTTATCGCGGAAACTATCTCGTTAACTGGTGTCCCGAAAGTCAATCGGCGGTGTCCGATTTGGAAGTCGAACAGAAAGAAGTGGTAGGTCATCTGTGGCATTTCCGCTATCCCCTCAGTGACGGTTCGGGATATGTGGAAGTGGCGACGACGCGCCCCGAGACCATGTTAGGCGATACGGCGGTGGCGGTGAATCCCGAAGACGATCGCTACCAGTCCATTATCGGGAAAACCGTGACGTTGCCGTTGATGAAACGGGAGATTCCCATTATCGCCGACGAACTGGTCGATCGCGAATTCGGCACCGGATGCGTGAAAGTGACCCCCGCCCACGACCCCAACGACTTCGAGATGGGGCAACGGCACCAACTGCCCAAAATTAACATAATGAATAAGGACGGCTCGCTCAATGAGAACGCAGGCGAGTTCCAGGGACAAGACCGTTTCGAGGCGCGGAAAAACGTCGTCAAACGCCTTGAGGAAGAAGGCTTTTTGGTCAAAGTCGAAGACTACAGCCACACCGTTCCCTACAGCGATCGCGGTAAAGTTCCCGTAGAACCCCTCATGTCTACCCAGTGGTTCGTCAAAATCGACCCCCTGGCGGACTTCGCCCTCAACTGTCTCGACGAATCCGACGCGCCTCACTTCGTCCCCGAACGCTGGAAAAAGGTCTATCGCGATTGGCTGGTGAACCTGAAAGACTGGTGCATTTCCCGTCAGCTTTGGTGGGGACATCAAATTCCCGCCTGGTACGCTGTCAGCGAAACGAACGGCGAAATCACCGACAGCACCCCCTTCGTGGTGGCGAAAAGCGACGAAGAAGCCTTAGAAAAGGCGAAATCTCAATTTGGCGACGATGTGGAATTGGTGCGCGACCCCGATGTGTTAGATACCTGGTTTTCTTCGGGATTGTGGCCGTTTTCAACGATGGGTTGGCCTCACGAAACGAAAGATTTAGCGAAATACTATCCCACCACAACCCTGGTGACGGGTTTCGATATCATCTTTTTCTGGGTTGCCCGGATGACGATGATGGCGGGACATTTTACCGGACAAATGCCGTTTAAGGATGTCTACATCCACGGCTTAGTTCGGGACGAAAACAATAAGAAAATGTCCAAATCTGCCGGAAACGGCATCGACCCGCTGTTACTCATTAATAAATACGGGACGGATTCTCTGCGCTATACGATGATTCGAGAAGTGGCGGGCGCGGGTCAGGACATTCGATTAGAGTACGATCGAAAGAAAGACGAATCCGCCTCCGTCGAAGCTTCCCGCAACTTCACTAACAAACTCTGGAACGCGGCGCGGTTCGTGATGATGAACCTGGAGGAACAGACACCTCAACAACTGGGACATCCCGACGCAGATAAGTTAGAACTGGCGGACAAATGGATTCTGTCGCGGTTCAACCAAACGGTTCGTCAAACCGACGACTACCTCAGTCATTACGGCTTGGGAGAAGCGGCTAAGGGACTGTACGAATTCATCTGGGGCGACTTCTGCGACTGGTACATCGAACTCGTCAAACCCCGCTTACAGGGAGACGACGCCGATACCAAGCGCGTCGCACAGCAAACCCTGGCTTTCGTCCTCGACGGGATTTTGAAACTGCTGCATCCGTTTCTCCCCCATATTACTGAGGAAATTTGGCACACTTTGACCCAAACGGGAGAAGAAACCTGTTTGGCGGTGCAAGGGTATCCTAAAACAGAGGAGTCTGCGATCGATCCCGATTTAGAAGAAGCGTTCGACCTCGTGATTGGCGCCATTCGCACCCTGCGAAACCTCCGCGCCGAATTGGAAATCAAACCCAGCGTTCGCATTGCGGCGATGTTACAAAGCGATAGCGATCGCGAACGGGACATTTTAACCCAAGGCGCACCTTACATCGAAAACCTGGCGCGAGTCGGTCAAGACCAGCTTACAATTGCCGAAAACCTCAATGGCGATTCCGGAAAAACCATTGCGGGCGTTGTGGGTACAGTACAAGTGTTAATTCCTTTGGCCGGAGTTGTGGACATCGATGCAATTCGCGCCAAAATAGAAAAAAGACTCGAGAAAGCCCAAGCCGAAGTCAAGTCCTACGCCGGACGGTTGGGAAATCCCAACTTCGTCAACAAAGCCCCAGAAGCCGTCGTCCAAGGGGCGCGGGACGCTTTAGCGGAAGCTGAAACGCAGGTCGCCATGTTACAAGATCGGTTGAGTCGGCTGTAAGGTTGTCAAAACGACCTGAAAAACAGTCGCAAAAACCGCCAATTTGACCCAAAATCCCGGCGATCGTGCGGTATGGTTTGCATTAAGATACCTCCTAACCCAACAGCGATCGCCCTATGCTACATTTAGCCCAGGTTACGAAAAAAGGTTTGCTTGGTAAGACAGTCTTACGACTTTTAGCCCGCAGACGACCCGATGAAACCTGGGCTGTTTTGTCGGGTGACGAAACCGTGGAAGTGGACTCGAACGCCTACAGCGAGGGTGTATTGGTCTTAGCAGATGTGGGTGCGAACCGCCAGGTCCAAAGCGTTAAAGAAGCCAAAGAGTGGGTGTTGGGGTTAATTACCCAATATCTCGGAAAAGGGTTTACGCCAGAATTTTTACAAAAAGAAGCCGAACGCGCCGAACAGTGGCGTCAATCGCTGACTCTCCAAAGTCAAGATTTAGCGAGGAGAACTGTGGAACTGGAAACTCGCCGCGAACAAATTCAGGCTTTAGAGGAAAAACTCAAACGAGAAAAACGCCTTTTACAGTCGATGGCGGCGCAGTTGAAGGCGAAAGCCAGCAGGAATTGATGATGAGATGATGAGATGATGGGGTGGGGCTTTGGTAGGGTGCGTGACTTGAAAAATAGGGTGTCGATCGTGAGACCTATAAATTGTCACGCACCGCCAATGTACATTGCTCATCACCCCATCACCCCATCACCCCATCATCCCATCACCCCATCACCCCCATCACCCCATCACCCCATCACCCCATCATCCCATCATCGCCGCACGAATGGCGGCACCGATGAGGCCAACTTTCGGTTCGAGGACGATGTGGATGGGAACTTGTTTGAGAAGGGGACTGACTCGGCCTTTGTCGAGATAGGATTTGAGGAAGGTTTGGTTGCGATGGAGTAGGGGGAGGATTTTGGCGGCGATTCCTCCGGCGATGTAGAGTCCGCCGTAGGGAAGTAGTTTTAAGGCGAGGTTCCCGGCTTCTGCGCCGTAGGCGGAGACGAACAGTTCCATTGCTTTTTGGGAAATGTCGTCGGTTTCGTCGATGGCGGCGTTGGCGATCGCTGCGGCGGGTACTGCCTCTTGGAGCATTTTACGGGCGTTGGGGTGGTCTGCAAAGTGGCGATCGCACAGAAATTCGTAAATCGATAGGATTCCTTGACCAGATACCACCCGTTCGACGGAAACGCGATCGATGGATTTGGCGGTTTTGAGATGTTCGAGTAGCTCGAATTCGAGGGTCGATCGCGGTGCGAAATCGCTATGTCCGCCTTCTGTCGCCCCCACGTAGGCGCGATCGCCCCGTCCGATGAGAAAACACTCTCCTAACCCAGTTCCCGCCCCAATGACTGCGATCGGAGCTTCGGGTTTCGCCTCTGCGGTTTGCAGACTGTGTAAATCGTCCCCTTGCAGTCCTAAGACGCCGTATCCGACGGCGACGAAATCGTTAATCAGGGTGACGCGATCGAGCTGTAAGTCTTGTTGTAGCCGCGTTCCGTCCAGCGACCAAGCTAAATTGGTCAGTTGCGAGGTATTCTCCACCACCGGCCCGGCGATTCCGAAACAGGCGCGTTTGGGGGTGGCGTCATCTCCCGCTTCGGCGAGAAATTCGCGGACGATGGGGACTAAATCGGGGTAGTCCTGACTGGGGTAGGTGTTTTCGTGCAACACCTCCAATTCGGGAACGGCTTCGGACGCGGTATCGGTTTCCGTGGCGCGAACTAAGCGCAAAATGGTTTTCGTACCGCCGATATCGCCAGCTAAAACAACACTCATAAAAAGTTCGATCGCACTTCAGAAGGATAGACCCAGCTTAATTAAATCGTATCTTCGACTCACTTTCGCTCAAATAGGACGTATCGCCGTTGAGTTCCATGCGCCAACCGTCCCCAGAACGCACGAATTTTAACACCGCGCAAAACGCCGCGCGAATCTCCGGTTCGCCTCCCATCAAGGCTTTGGCGATTCCCATCAGCGTCGCGCCATGTCCCACCAACAGCAGGTTTCCGGAAAACTCCTCGATGAGTTGTTTCGCCGTGTCTCCGGTTCGTTTCCAACAGACGGATTCGGGCGTTTCGGGATAGGTTGGGGTGGTTCGAGAGTCATAGGTGCGATCGATCCGAGGAAAATCGGCGCTCAACTCCTCAATTGGCGCAGTTTCCGGCATTTCCGTCATCCAGTCGGGATTGAGCCACTCGCAGATTCCCCATTCCAGATAAATCGGGAGATCGAGGGCTTCGGCGACGTGATACGCCGTTTCTGCGGTGCGTCGAAACGGAGAAGCGACGATGCGATCGATCCCTTCTCCTTGAAGCCGTTTTCCGAGTTCCTTCGCTTGCTGTACCCCTTTCGCGGATAACGGCGGATCGTAACGCCTCGTAGCAGTTTCAAACCACTCAGGACGCTCGAAATCGTAGCGATGGCCGTGGCGTGCAATCCAAACGGTTTGAGTCATATCGTCGTTCGTCAGTGAGTTATGGAAAAATTTACAGGCTCGGAGCCTATGCTACCAAGGGTTTCGAGATTTACGAGGATATTGCCAAGATATAGGAATTAATTAGACCGGCAAGAGTACCTCAACTGATGAATTACAATGAAAGTTAACTTAATTTTCAAAACAATCGCAATGTAACGTTCCATTTGCGACTGTTCGGCACGAAGTACGTGCCTGATGCGAACGAAGTCAGTTTGGCGGGTCTATGCCTAGAAGACGCAAGAAAACATTTCCCTGTGGTCACAAAGGTTACGGTCAAGTGTGCCATCGATGCGCCCAAGCCAAGGTTCTAGAAACTCAAAAGGAACAGGTTCGGGCGAAAAAACAGCGAGAGAAGCGAGAATGGGAAGCCACGTTCGATAACGATCCCATCGACCTTCGCACTTTACCGCCCCATGTGGTGACGAAAGCTCGCGATATTATTGCAGGCTTAAACGACGATCGAAATTACCGTGACTTCGGCGGAAAACGGCTGCGTCACAACCGCCAGATTATCAGTATTCCGATTACGCGCAACTATCGCATGATTTGTCACGATAACGGCGGCGTGGCGATTCCGCAGTCGGTGTTGTCTCACGAAGCCTATAACGTTAAGAAACCGGGGGCGCGATCGATCTAATAATTTCGATTCGATTTGTTGAATTCAAATCTCATTTTTGAGATCCGACTCAAGCAAAATCCTTTTGGATTCGGGGCGCAACCGCCGCTATAATGCTATAATTTTAGTTGCGTCGGTTGGGTTTTGACTTCCCTCGACCCAACCGACAAATTTTAAATATCTGTTATCAAATATCTGTTAAAGTCTTTTCCTAAAAACATGAACGACCTCGAACAAGAACAGCTATTTTTTGAAATTCACAGTAACAACCCGCGAGAAAGTCCGGGAAGTTTTGAATCGACGCAAAAAGCCTTTTCGATGTTGGACGAGTTAAGTTCGTCGCCAAATATCCTCGATGTAGGCTGTGGGCCGGGAATGCAAACCTTAGATTTAGCTCGGTTGACAGAGGGGACGATTACGGCGATCGATACCCATCAACCCTACATCGATCGCCTCTCGAACCAAGTCCAAAAATTAGACTTACAAAATCGCATTTTGACCCGCAACCTTGATATGTCCAATTTGCCCTTTTCTGAAGGTGAATTCGATTTAATTTGGTCCGAAGGTGCGATTTACAACATTGGATTTGAAGCGGGATTAAATTACTGGAAATCCTTTCTCAAACCGAAGGGATATGTCGCCGTGACGGAAATTTCCTGGCTGCGATCGCCCGTTTCAGACGAAGCCGCCCAATTCTGGAACACAAACTATCCCCAAATGCAAGATATTGCCACAAATCTAAACAGTATTGCTCGGGCGGGATATCGAGAAATCGGTCATTTCGTACTTCCGGAATCCGACTGGTTGGATAACTATTACAGCGCGATCGAACCCAAACTATCGATGTTGCGAGAACAGTATGGAAACGACGCCGATGCGATGGCGATAATCGAGAGCGAACAGCAAGAAATCGATTTATATCGCCGACATTCCGACGAATACGGCTACGTTTTTTATATCGCGCAAAAGTCGTAAATCTGTAAAAAACACTATGGCAATTCAGCAACAGATTCCAGTTTATCGAACAGCTTCGCTAAAATAACGTTTGAGAATAAAAACCCTTCGGGATCGGTGAGTCGAATTCGGCGGTGTTCCTTGTCGTTTGAGACATCTTCTGACGAATTCTCTGCGGTATAAACCTCCATCCAACCACAGTTTAAATACGGATCGATCGCCTGCCAAAACCGCTTTAACGTCTCCTCGGTGACGTTTCGCTGTAACTCGTCTATCGCCAGCCCCTCCGCCAAGCGAAACCGCAACATCAGCGTTTCCAAAATCAAATCGCTGTCGGAAACCCTTTCCCCCTCGATTTCACCGCCAGAATTGACGTATCGTTCCACCCAGTCAGCATAATCCTTGCGAGTGCGGGGACGGGCGAACCGCTGACCGCCGACATAACTCGTCGCCCCGAGTCCGAAACCGTAATAGGGTCGATCGAACCAATAAGTGAGATTGTGGCGACACTCGAACCCCGGTTTCGCGTAATTGCTAATTTCGTAACGACCGTATCCCGCCGCTGTCAATCGCTGCTGGGCGAGGCGGTAGAAATTGGCGGCGGTTTCGCTGTCGGGGAAGGGTTCGGCGTCCGGTTTGTAGAAGCGATCGAACACCGTCCCCGGTTCCAGAATCAAATCGTACAGCGATAAATGGGCTGGATTGAGTTTCAACGCTGCGTCGAGGGAGTCTTCCCACTGCTGGGGGGTTTGGTGGGGAAGTCCCGACATGAGGTCGAAACTGACGTTGGCGACACCTTCGGTATCTAACAGATTAAACGCAGCGTAAATATCGGCCACCGAGTGCGATCGCCCGCAATATTGAAGCAACTCGTCCTGAAACGCCTGGGCGCCAAAACTGACGCGAGTAATTCCCGCCTGGAGAAACCCGCGAAGTTTCGCGCGATCGAACGTACCGGGATCCATCTCGATGGAGATTTCCGCGTCGCCGACGATACCGAAGTGTCGATCGAGAGTCGTTAAAATGCGATCGAGCTGAGACACCGACAACAGAGACGGCGTTCCCCCGCCGAAAAACACCGTTTCCAGAGGTCGATCGCGCGGCGGCGTCGCTTGAATCTCCGCACAAAGACGCTTCACATAACTTTGAACCGTCAGAGAATTCTCACCGTGTTTGCGATCGCCGACGACCGAAATCGGAAAATCGCAATAAAAACAGCGTCGCCGACAAAACGGGACGTGAACGTAAGCCGAAACAGGCGGCGTCACAGCAATTTGACGCCAATTGTCCCCAGCCTTAACGGTATCGTAAACCGTTCTAGAAAAGTTCAACAAAAATCCAATCCCAAAACTCGATCGAGGATTTCAACCCAAAAAATCAACAACATTTGAGGAACGGTCGATCGTATCGTTGTAGTTTCCCCAAGACCGTCTCGCTCTCCAACACCAACCCTATCTCAGACAACTCGTCAAAGAACAGAGGCCCGAGACGAGTTCGGTTTTGCCCCCTAAAATCGAGGGCGATCGTCAGGGAGATCGACCATTATAATAAACCCATGTCAAATTTTTTTGAGAGCCAGAGAACCATTCTCCCTCTCAAACCCCCAACGTTTCCCCGAAACGTTTTCCGCTCCGATCGATTCGTCTAATCGGCTAGAACGATGCTCGACGCACTCATCATCATCTCATTCATCATAGCGGGAGCAGGCATCGGCTTCTACAGTATCGAACTGCTTCCGGGTAGTGCGATGCAGCAAGTCACCAACATTGACGGCTTGCGCTGGGTCGTAGCCAGCTTCACCGCAATTGTCGGCGGAATGATCGGCCTGTCGGTGCAAACCACCTACCGCCGCATCGAAGCCAACATTCGCGAAATGCCCCTCGAAGTCCTGCTAACCCGAGCGATCGGGTTAGTGGCAGGATTACTCGTAGCCAACCTCATGTTGGCGCCGGTCTTCCTGGTTCCCGTTCCCAAAGACTTTACCTTCATCAAACCCTTCCTCGCCGTCCTAGGAAGCGTCATGTTCGGATTTCTCGGCGTCACCCTCGCCGACACCCACGGCCGAGCGTTTTTGCGCTTGCTCAACCCCAACAGCGTCGAAACCCTGATGGTAGCCGAAGGAACGCTCACACCCGCCGCCACGAAAATCCTCGACACCAGTTGTATTATCGACGGCCGCATTCAAAACCTGCTGGATACCGGCTTTATCGAAGGTCAGTTTCTCGTCCCGCAGTTCATCCTCGAAGAACTGCAACAGGTGGCCGATGCGTCGAACGATCGCAAGCGGGTACGGGGACGCCGGGGTCTCGACATCCTCAACCAAATGAAAGAGGATTACCCCGATCGCATCGCCATCCACCCAGCGGACTACGACGAACCCATGACCGTCGATGCCAAACTGGTACGACTAGCGGCAGAAATCAACGGAACCCTGCTGACGAACGACTTCAACCTCAGCAAAGTCGCCACCCTGCAAAAAGTCCCCGTCCTCAACGTCAACGACCTCGCCCAAGCGGTGCGGTTGTCCTACCTTCCCGGCGACAGCTTCGAGGTAAAAATCCTCAAAACCGGGAAAGAACCCGCCCAAGGGGTGGGGTATCTCGAAGACGGGACGATGGTGGTCGTCGAAGACAGTTCCGACGCCATCGGCAGCGAAATGCGAGTCGTCGTCACCAGCGCCCTACAAACCTCCGCCGGACGCATGATTTTCGCCCGTCCCCACGCTTCCGTCGTGGCGTCGTGATCGGGAGATGATGGGATGATGGGATGATGAGGTAATGAGAATTTCCCCAAGTCTCCCCCTCTCCCCCTCTCCCAATCTCCCAATTTCCCAATTTCCCCCTCTAAATCACGATGCTTCCGTCACCTGAGATTCCCGTTCCAGGGCTTCGATGGTGCGTTGGTATTGAGATTGTAGGCGAGTCCAAAGAGACGGCGCATCCGCTAACTCCCCTTCCTTGCCAATGCGTTCGAGTTGCTTGGCAATGTCCGAGAGGGGCATCGCACCGAGGGCGGCGCTGGTAGATTTCATCGAGTGGGCGGCATCTCGCAAGAGTTCGGCATTGTCCGTTTGAATCGCCCTGTCGATGCGATCGAGCAATTTCGGGGCTTCCTCGAAATACAATTCGATCAACTCCTCCAACGCTTCGATTTCCCGTAAATCCTCCAACGTTTTCTCGTTCAACGGCGTGGCGTAAGCTTCCGGCTTAGGCGAAGGAGACGGCGACGTTAAGGACTCCGTACAGTTGCCCACAGAGGGACTCGGCCCGTTGCCGTTGGTCAATTCCGCCGCATCCAGATGGCTGGCCACCGGACAGCGACTCAGGGCGTCCACCAGTTCGTCTACGCGAATGGGTTTACTGATGTAATCGTCCATTCCCGCTTGAATGCACTCTTCGCGATCGCCCTGCATGGCGTTGGCCGTCACCGCAATCAAATAGGGCCGACGTTCGGACGACCATTTCCGACAAATACGCCGCGCCGACTCCAAACCGTCCATCACCGGCATCTGCACGTCCATCAACACCACATCGTAATGCTGGCGCTGGAGGGCATCGAGAACCTCCAACCCGTTGCTGACCACATCGGCACGATAGCCCATACGTCCCAGGGTTTGCGTAGCCACCTTCTGGTTGACCGCATTATCTTCCGCCACCAAAATCTTTAAGGGTAGACGTTCGGCTAAATGAACGTCCAGTTTCGGGGCTTCGGTATATTCCCGCAACACCGGCCGCCCCTGCAAAACGCTAACGAGTACATCGTAAAGTTGCGAGTGTTTGATGGGTTTGTTGAGGAACGCCGCCAAATCCACGTTGGCATCCTTCACGTCCGACCCCATCGAGGTCAGCATCACCAACGGCAGCGTTTTCCCTTTCTCCCGCTGGCGAATTTTCCGCGCCAGACTCAACCCGTCCAACTTGGGCATCTGCATATCCAGAATCGCCAAATCGAAGGGCGGTTCGGATTCCAACACCTCTAAGGCTGCATAACCGTCGGCGAGAGTGTGGGTGTCCATACCCCAACCGTGGGTTGCCACAGCGAGGATTTTACGGTTGGTCTCGTTATCGTCCACCACCAACAGCCGCTTGTCTCGCAGTTCCACTTCGGGAGCGAAGTTCTCGAAGGCGGCGGGGGCGGGGGCAGTGCGGGCAACCGTCGTAAAATAGAAAATCGAGCCGCGATCTTCAGCGCAGGTGGTAATCGCGAAGTCTTCTGGAGGATCTCCGGTACAAACCCCCATACTTTCGACCCACATCCGGCCGCCCATCATTTCTGCAAGGCGTTTGCTGATGGCGAGTCCGAGTCCGGTACCGCCGTACTGACGAGTGGTAGAGGAATCCACCTGAGTAAAGGAGCGGAACAGGCGGTGCATTCGATCGCAGGGAATGCCGATTCCGGTATCGCGCACGCAGAACTGAATCTCGTAGAGAGGAAGGTCGTCGTTTCCCTGACCGTTACAACGGGTACACTCGAGATCTCCCTCGAGGGCTTCGGCCGTCACCGAGATCACCACTTCCCCGGCGTCAGTAAACTTCACAGCGTTACTCAGCAGGTTCACCAAGACCTGCCGCACTCGGGTCACGTCGCCGCAAATGCTGACGGGGGTGTTCTCGTCCATGAGATAGGCCAGTTCCAAGCCTTTCCCAGATGCCTTCGAGGCCAGTAAGTCGAGGGATTGTTCGACGCAAGCCCGCAAATCAAACGGATGCTGTTCGAGTTCGAGCTTGCCGGATTCGATTTTAGAAAAGTCCAGAATATCGTTGATAATCGTCAGCAAGGCATCGCCGCTACTGCGAATGGTTTCGACAAAATCCCGCTGTTCTGGCGAGAGGGGCGTATCTAACAGCAAGCCAGTCATGCCGATGACGGCGTTCATGGGGGTGCGGATTTCGTGGCTCATGGTGGCCAGAAACTCGCTTTTGGCTTGGGTGGCGGCCAGGGCGCGATCGCGGGTGCGGGCTAGGTCGGCGGCGGTTTGTTGCCGTTCGATTTCTCCGCCAATCCACTGAGCCATGAGTTTGAGGATTTCACGATCGACCGGTTTGAAGGGGTCGCGTAAGGGAATCCGACTCGAAAAACTCAAGGTTCCGTAGACTTCTCCAGCCACCACCAGCGGCGTACCGATATAGGCTTGAATGCGGAACGGCCCGTATTTCGGCGGTACGTTCGTCCCGTACATGAGCAGAAACTCGAAGTACAGGGGGTCTTGGGCTTCGATGGTGCGATAGCAGTAGGTCTCTTCCAAATCCATCACATCCCCCGGTGCGATCGCGTTCTCGGGAGATTGGGCGACCACCACCTCGAATCGATCGTCTTCAATCCGAGACAAAATCCCGATTTCCATACCGAACCGCTGGCGTCCTAACTCCAACAATCCCTGCAACCGCTCCTCGAAATCGAGCTGGCGAGAGGAGGTGACTTTGTAAATGGCGCGAATGGAGGCTTCGCTTTCCCGCAGGTCTTCTTCGGCCAGTTTGCGTTCGGTAATGTCTCGGGAAACGGTGACCACTTCCCGCACTTCTTGGGTGTTGGGGTCGCAGACGGCGCGACTGGTGGTCTCGAACCAAACGTAATGGCCGTCTTTGTGGCGAATGCGGTAACTGATGGTGAGGGCTGCCGGAGACGAGAGCGCTTCCACTGTCGAAGAGAGGAAACTCTCTAAATCTTCTGGGTGAACGAGATCCCGCGCCTGTTTGTGGACGAGTTCTTCGGGTTTGTATCCCAACAAAACCTCGCAGGCGGGGGAGGCGTAGATAAAGGTTCCATCGGGACGCTGGCGGGCGATGAGATCGGTGGAGTTTTCCGCCATTAGGCGATAGCGTTCCTCGGTTTCCTGCCGTTCGGACTGCGATCGACCCAAGGCGTCGAGCATTTTGTTGATACTCTGGGCTAAGCTCGAAAGTTCGTCTTGACCGACCGGTTCGAGGCGCATCTCCAAATCGCCGCGATCGCCGACGCGACTCACACTCTCGGTGAGAGACGCTAAGGGCGACAGCACCAGTTTTTCCACTAACAGCAACGTCAAGCCGCTAAAGGCGAAGCCCACCCCGGAGAGGATGACGGTGAAGTATTTCAGGCTGGCTTGACCCTGTTGGTAAATGACGCGAGGGGAATCCACCCGCAATAACAGGGTGGGTTGGCCGTAGATGTCGTTGAGGAGGGTATATCCGGCAATTCGTTCCTTGGTGGAAAACGCCACATTGGTCGGCGGGAGGGGCGATCGCCAGAAGGAGGGTTCGGTGGTTTCCTGTCTCGAGTCCGGGGGAGGAGGGTCGGGGTTCGCCGTTAGGGGAACGATGGCGATCTCGTGGCTGTCGAGTTCCAAGTCTCCCGCCAGTTGGGTCGCGCTTTGGCAGATATTGACGCCGCGATCGATCGTCGCCAGGGCTTGTCGGGCGTCTTCGGGAAGCTCGGCATCGCTGACATCGTAAAGGTAGAGGGAGAGTTGGGTGCGGTGGCCGATTTTTTGGATTTCGGTGCGATCGAGATCTCGCGCGACCACGAGGCTGCCTCGAGAGGGGCCGGTGGCGCTACTGGTGACGATGGGACGGGAGACTACGGTCATCGCCCCCCGCTCGAGTTTGAGAATGCCGCTGACGCTATCTTGGGGATCGTCGTGGTGCAGAAGGGGACTGTCCGGTTGCAGGTGGCTCGTCAAGTCTTCCGGTAGGGGCGCAGCGGTTTGACGGCGGCGATCGAATCCTTTACTAAATCGAATCTTTCCCTCGCCATCGACGAAAACCATTACGTTAAGATTGAGATAAGAAAACGTCGAATCGACGAGGTTCGATCGCACGTACTCTCGATTGCCCGTTTTCATAAACTCATAGGTATCGTCCCACTCTGCATAGTCGCGGGCCATAGTGTTGGTACTGGCAATTTCCGAGGAGATCGCACCGAGGGCGTGGACAACATCTTGGCGAACGTATCGTTCTTCAAGGCGATCGAAGTCGCGCAGCAAAACGAACGAAGATGTGGCGTATAACATTAAATTGAGCGCCACCAACGCCGCACCGACGATGAGTAAGGTTTTTTTGCGTAATTTCATGCCGGAGTGGAAGAAGACGACCAGTCTGTAACAGAAACGAGATGCACCGATGGAACCAGAAAACTATCGCGTATCGAAGGATACCTACTGCCTAAATTGTATAGATTTACCGGGGACTCGTAACTCGCGCCCCACAACAATTAATACTTAATTCAAGCAATATTGCCCGTGATTTCCACTTCAGACTCCCAAGATCGGCGTCGTTGGCGGTTGGTTCTCGGCTCTGAGGCCGAGGAAGGGACAACCGACGACGGAATACTCGACCCTCGCGATAAGGCACTCGATCGCGCTTTATCAGCTTTGTACGACTCGGACCGTCGCGGGGGCTTAGGAAGTTCCTCTCCCAATATCGCTCGTTGGCTTGGTGACATCCGATCCTATTTTCCCAATTCTGTGGTGAAAATCCTGCAACAAGATGCGATCGAGCGTCTGGATTTGCGGCAAATGCTCCTCGAACCGGAGCTTCTGAACCAGGTAGAACCGGACGTGCGTTTGGTGGGGGACTTACTCGCCCTCAAAGATGCCATGCCCGTCGAAACTCGAGAAACTGCCCGTCAGGTGGTGCGTCAGGTGGTCGAAGACCTCAACCGCCGTCTGGCTGTAACCACCCGTCAAGCGGTCGTCGGAAGTCTCGATCGCGCCCGTCGCAACCGCCGACCCCGCTATCGAGAGATTAACTGGGATCGCACCATTCGCGCGAATTTGAAGCACTATCGACCGGAATACGGCACGATAATTCCCGAAACCCTCGTTGGATACGGTCGGAAACGGTCGTCTCTTCAGGATATCGTGCTGTGTCTCGACCAAAGCGGCTCGATGGCCACCTCGTTGGTGTACGCCAGCGTGTTTGGGGCGGTTTTGGCGTCCCTCTCGGCGGTCAACGTCCGTTTTGTGGCGTTCGATACGTCGGTGGTGGATTTGACAGCGGATCTCGGCGATCCGGTCGATCTGCTGTTTGGACTGCAACTCGGCGGCGGAACGGACATTCAACAGGCGTTGGCCTACTGTCAGAGCCAGATTCACCGCCCTCTCGATACGATTTTGGTGTTAATTAGCGATTTGTTTGAAGGGGGGAATGTTGAGGCTCTGTTCGATCGTATCGAAAATTTAGTGCGATCGGGGGTTCGGATGGTGACGCTTTTGGCGTTAAACGACGATGGCGCCCCCGATTTTTCTCATGGGAATGCCGAACGATTGACCGCTTTGGGCGTTCCCTGTTTTGCTTGTACGCCGGATTGGTTTCCGGAGTTGATGGCGGCGGCGATTCAGGGACGGGATTTGACGCAGTGGGCGGGGAAATATTTGGCTTAGCCTCAATTGGTGTTTTCACCCTCAGAGACACCGAGGATATCGAGAGGTTGGGGGTGGGTGAAAATAACAGCTAAATTTATGGCGATCGCATTGCTTTTAAAAACTCTTTTACGGCTTGGATTTACTCGAACGGACGCCGGAAATGCACCCGTCAATTAACGTCTATATCCGGCAAAAATAGACTGCGATCGACCTCCTGTATGGCTCTCTATTCTCCAGCGTAAAACGCCAATCGATCGCGCCGTCAAATCCATACTTTTGGTATGACAAAACCTTGATAAATTGCCAATCGATTGTCATGTATTATCGACGCCGCCGCTCGTTAAATTAATTGCGATCGCAAAATACCCTGAAGCGGAATATCCATTTCTTACCCATAGCGTTCTAAAATTCGATCGAGAATCGTTTTAAGTAAATCCTGTTCGGAAGATGGTATAAAAAATGGTCTAAAAAATTAGAGCGTTTCGTCAATAAAGAACAAGCGCAATCCGGGATCGTCCCCTGAAATCTCGAGGATTCCTGGGTATTCGGAGTTTGAGGCGATCGGCGGATTTTATACCCAGTCCGACCCTACCCAGATTTTATATTTAAATTAACAAATGACACCGTAATCTCAGAAGAACCGGATTCCTTCCGACTGCTGCCAAAAAATACCGGATAAAATTACCCGCCGTTCGATTGCAGTTTCGGTTGATTTTAAATAATTTTAAATTAATTGTAAAATAATTAATTGTAAAATCCTTTTCGTCGCAAAACTACCCGTCAAAACAATATCTAATTATCAATTCATGAATATAACTCATTAAACCCAGAAAAAGCTAGGGTTTAGGGGGATCTGATAGAAGGATAATTTAACCAATCTTATCAAAGCTCGACAATTTTTATAAAAATCACATAAAATGTATTCAAAATATATCTAAAAATTAATCTTCAAACCCTGAAAATCTCCCGGTCTTCCGTGCCTCTGTTACGAACCCTCCAAAACTCTCCAAAATGGTGAAATTCAACGTCAGACGAGGCTTATTTCTCTCCCATCTCCTCGTGATGCTCGTCGGCTTAGGGAGCTTTATCCTGATTAGCAAAATCTACTCCCCGCGCCAATTCCTCCTACAAATCGAACGCATGGAACACACCGAATTTTTCAGCGTGCGTTCAGTAAAAACCTATCTCGTCAAAGGCTTTGAAATCGCCTGGAACCGCAGCACCTTTTGGTCGGTCATCACGGGGGCTTCCGCCGCCGGAATCCTCAGCTATTGGCTCTCCAAACGTATCACCCAACCCCTACGGCGAATGCGACAAATCACCCAGAAATTTGCCGCAGGCGAATTTGACGAACGGATGCCCAAAAGCGAAATTCCCGAATTCAACCAACTCAGCCTCAGTTTCAACCGCATGGCGGACAGCATCATCGATATCGAACAGCGTCGCCGCACCCTCATTAGCGACATGACGCACGAACTGCGAACGCCGCTGACGGTAATGCGGGGCTATCTGGAGGAACTGGCGGACGGACGCCTCAATCCCACCCCAGAAACCTATTACAAACTCGCCAAGGAAACCCGACGCCTGGAACGGCTAGTCAACGATTTACAAGAACTCTCGAAAGCCGAGGCGGGGTATCTCACCATCGACGCCAAACCGATGCCGTTACAGCCGTTGTTAGTGTCTTTGGTCGATCGCCTCTCAGAACAACTCCCCGAAGAGTTGAGTTTGTATTTGGACTGTCCCGAGGATTTACCGGAGGTTCGGGCCGATCGCGATCGCACCGAACAAATCCTCGTCAACCTACTCGGAAACGCCGTTCGCTACTCCGACGAGGGTAAAATCGGCTTGCGGGCGCAGGCGGTCGGTTCCACCGTCTGGGTGGAAGTCAGCGACAGGGGAATCGGCATCGCCGAGGAAGACTTACCCTACGTCTTCGATCGATTTTGGCGGGCCGAACAGTCGCGAAACCGCTATTCCGGAGGAACGGGAATCGGTTTAGCAATTACCCGGCGACTGGTGGAACTGCAAGGGGGACGCATCGAAGTCGAAAGCGAACTCGGACGGGGGAGTGTCTTTCGCTTTTCCCTTCCCGTCGCCCGTTCTCAACGGCGTTTTCTCCGGACGGCGGACGAGTTTTGATACGATCGCTCAAGTAACGTCGATGCAAACGTCTACAACAGGCTCGATCGTATTCATCGAAAAAACTCAACGGGTATCAGATGCGAATTTTAGTCATGGGTGGAACCCGCTTTATCGGGGTTTACCTCACGAAGCAATTAGTCGAAGCCGGCCATGAGGTGGTTTTGTTCAACCGAGGGAACAAAAGCGCCCCCGTCGAGGGGGTCTCGGAAATTCACGGCGATCGAACGGACCCCGAACAGTTGCGCGAAAAGCTTTCTGGCGAGTCCTTCGACGCCATTTTCGACAACAACGGCCGCAAACTCGGCGACACGCAACCGTTAGCGGATTTGTTTAAAGACAAAATCCAACATTTTATCTACGTCAGTTCGGCGGGGGTTTACCTCAAATCCGATCGAATGCCCCACCGAGAAGGGGACGCCCTCGATCCTGAAAGTCGCCATCGCGGGAAATTCGAGACGGAAGAGTATTTAGCCAAACAGGGGGTTCCCTTTACCTCGATTCGTCCGACGTACATTTACGGGCCGCTGAACTACAATCCTTTAGAAGCCTGGTTTTTCGATCGCATCGTCCGCGATCGACCGATTCCCATTCCCGACAGCGGAATGCAAATCACCCAGTTGGGTCATTGCGGCGATTTAGCCAAAGCGATGGTGGCGGTGTTGGGGAACGAAACCGCCATCGGTCAGATTTATAACGTCTCGGGCGATCGATACATCACCTTCGACGGCTTAGCCAGGGCTTGTGCGGTGGCGGCGGGGAAATCGGCCGATTCCCTAGAACTGGTGCATTACGACCCCAAACAGTTCGATTTCGGCAAACGCAAGGCGTTCCCCTTGCGATCGCAACATTTCTTCTGCGACATTCGCAAAGCCCAAGACGAGTTGAACTGGACGCCAGCATTCGACCTGATTTCCGGGTTGAAAGATTCCTTCCAAACCGACTATCTCGCCAACGGACGAGATAAAGCCGAGGTGGATTTCTCCACCGACGACGAAATTCTCGCCGCCCTGTCGCGGTAGATCGATCGACCCACAACGACAGATCCCCCCCCAAAACAACCCCGATATCTCAGCGATACCGGGGTTTTCCTGTCATCTTTCCCAGCAACAACCTTACTCGTCTTCAGCGAAGACAAAGCGACGCAGTTCGCTGGCGTCAGGTTCGGGGCTAGATTCGGCGAATTCCACCGCGTCGTCGATGACCCCTTGAATTTTCTTCTGAATGTCCTTGAGTTCCTCCGCACTGGCGAGGTTTTCTTCCGTCAGATAGGTTTCAAACCGATGAATCGGGTCGCGAGAGAACCAGATTTCTTTTTCTTCTTTCGATCGCAGTTCGTCCGGGTCAGCCAGAGAGTGGCCTCGGAAGCGATAGGTCAACGCCTCGATGAGGGTGGGGCCTTCCCCGGACCGCGCACGATCGACCGCCTCTTGCGCCGCCGAGCGCACCGCCATCACGTCCATACCGTCCACTTCCACCCCAGCCATGTTGAAGACACTGGCTTTCTTGTAGATTTCCGGTTGCGAGGTGGCTCGTTCGTGAGCCATCCCGATGGCCCATTTATTGTTTTCGACGACGAAAATAATCGGTAACTTCCACAACGCCGCCATATTCAGGGTCTCGAAAAACTGACCGTTATTGCTGGCACCGTCGCCGAAGAAGCAAGCCACCACTTGGTCGGCGGAGTCGTCCCCCATCACTTCCTTGCGATAGCGCACTTGGAACGCCGCCCCCATCGCCACGGGAATACCTTCGGCGACAAACGCATAACCGCCGAGGAGTCGGTGGGGTTCCGAGAACATATGCATCGACCCCCCGCGCCCTTTACTGCATCCGGTGGATTTTCCGAACAGTTCCGCCATCACTTCCCGGGCGGGAACGCCGCAACTGAGGGCGTGAACGTGGTCGCGGTAGGTGCTGCAAACGTAATCTTCGCCGGGGCGCATGGCTTGGATGACGCCGGAGGATACGGCTTCTTGACCGTTGTAGAGGTGAACGAAGCCGAACATTTTACCGCGATAGTACATTTCGGCGCACTTGTCCTCGAAGAAGCGCCCTAAAACCATGTCTTCGTAGACTCGCAGCCCTTCTTCCCGGCTGATTTCAGCCGTATTGCTGTAGGACGTGGGGATTGTGCGTTCTGTGACCATTAGTTTCGACGTTGCAAACTTTTGACTTAATAAATATAGGATACGGGAGACGGGGCGGGGTGCGTATCGAACTTTCTCAAATCTGGATTGAGACAGGAGTTCGGCACTTGTCGCCCAAGAAACCCGATTTCTCCTTCTGACCCTGACGCTGAAATCACAGAATTCTGTAAAGAAACCGGGTTTCTGCGTAGGGATTGAGAACTCAGATTTTCTGGGATTTCCCCGATTTATGACGTTCTGCATCGATATCGAACGCGATGGCTGCATCTCAATAATTTAAATTCATCGCAGACAAGCTGACGGACTCGAGCGAGCGGCTGTTGGGTTCCACGGAGGTTTATACAACCTACCCAGAGCTTCATGTTTTTACAAAATTCAGATGCACCCAAACGCGATCGATCGCACTGTTGGAAATCCCTCTCTTCCTGGTTCTCTGTAAAAAACCCCGATATCTTCTAGATACCGGGGGACTTGCGGTTGGTAAGTCACCACTTACCAAAACTCAAAAATAAGCCGAAAAAAACCGAGATAGATTATACAAAAAAACTGTTTTTTAAGCAGTTTTTTTAACTACAAAATTCTCGATTTTTTACAGCAAAACAGTCTATTTCGACTTATTTTTTCTTCAGCCAAGAGAACATCGCCCGCAAGTCTTTCCCGACTTCTTCGATGGGATGTTCGGCTTCTTGGCGGCGCATGGCGGTAAAGCCAGGTTTGCCCGCTTGGTTTTCTAACACGAATTCCCGCGCGAACTGACCGGATTGGATTTCGCCGAGAATTTGTTTCATGGCTTCTTTGGTTTCGGCGGTGACGACGCGAGGTCCGCGAGTGTAATCGCCGTATTCAGCGGTGTTGGAAATGCTGTCGCGCATGGTTGCCAAACCGCCTTCTACCACTAAGTCAACGATGAGTTTGACTTCGTGCAAGCATTCAAAATACGCCAGTTCCGGTTGGTATCCGGCTTCGACGAGGGTTTCAAATCCGGCTTTGATTAAGGCACTCAAACCGCCGCAGAGAACCGCTTGTTCGCCAAACAGGTCGGTTTCGGTTTCTTCGCGGAAGCTGGTTTCGAGGATTCCGGCGCGGGTTCCGCCGATGCCTTTGGCGTAAGCCATGGCGCGATCGCGGGCTTGTCCGGAGGCATCCTGATACACGGCGAACAGACAGGGAACCCCTTCCCCTTGTTCGTAGGTACGACGCACTAAGTGACCGGGGCCTTTGGGGGCGATCATCACCACGTCCACGTTTTCGGGGGGAACCACTTGTCCGAAGTGGATGTTAAACCCGTGGGCGAACGCCAGAATATCGCCGTCTTTGAGGTTGGGGGCGATTTCTTGGGTGTAAACGGATTTTTGCACTTCGTCGGGCAGCAGAATCATAATCATGTCGGCTTTTTCTGCTGCTTCGGCGACACTGTACACCGTCAGTCCCGCTTCTTTTGCTTTCGGGGCGGACTTACTACCTGGATACAGCCCGACAATGACGTTGATGCCGCTATCTTTTAAGTTCAGGGCGTGGGCGTGACCTTGCGACCCGTATCCGATAATGGCGACGGTTTTACTGGATAACAGGTCGAGATTGGCATCTTCGTCATAGTACATACGAGCCATGGGGACTTCTCCTTGGAAAAACTCGGTGGGTGGACGGACTACAGCGGTTTCTGCGGTATTTCCAGTTTGTGGGTGACTGGGCTGGAAACAGAAAACGCTGATAAAACACAAATTTTGATTCTATCAAATTCTGGGGCTGTATATCCGTTCTCGATCGAGGCAGTTTGGGAAACCGTCGCGACGATCGAAGACGAGGTAGACTACGGGAAACTCTCGCACGATATCTTTGACAATATCTTTGACAATAGAGTTCAAAAGAGTTCAAAAGATTTCAACGGTTGGAAAGAGGGGATAAGGAATGAGTTGGGCGCGGTATCCGACAGGTTGGGCTGTAGCGATGGCCTCGATCGCCTTAATCGCCGGAAGTTCGATGGCGCAAGTCGAACCGACGGAACCGACTGAGGAACAGAACGGACAAACGGAAACGCTTTCGGAGGAGGAACGGGAGGAGTTAGAGGCTTTTCGCGATCGAGAATTCCTGCGGGAAAACGTCGAACGCAGCCTAGCCGAAAGTACGTTTTTGCGAGATCGCATCGACGAGGAAATTGAAGACGCCATGGCCGCCAACCGGCCGCCAATTACCGCCCTGTTCGTGGTGTTGGCGTTGTTACCGATTCTCGGGGCGATCGCGGTATGGTTGATTCTCAATCGCTTGGAAAATCGAGCCGCCGCCTACGCCCAGGAACTCGAAAGTCTCAAAGCTGACGCCATGTCGGAGTTAACCTCCTTGGTGTCCGAGGCGCAAACGGTTCTCGACGAAATTCAACATAAAATGGAAGTTCCGCTTCCGGCTGTCTCGGCGACGGCGACGCCCCCAGTACAGCGCCATCGCGACGATCGATTTCTGGAGGAAAACCCCGCCGAAGACCCCACTCCACCCCCTCCGCCGCCACGACGCGCGACGGTGTCCGACGGACGGGAACTGTTACAGGAGTCGTCGGAGTCGGGAGAGGAGATTCTCGAAGACTCTTCGACTGAAGCACTTCCCCCCCAGGAAGAGGTGGCGAGTCTCCTTGAAGATCCTGAAGCAGAGGAGGTTTCTGAGAGCGATCGCATCCTCACTGACGAAATCCTCGAAGAGGAGGAAGACTCCGAGAGCGATCGCATCCTCAGCGACGAAATCCTCACAGACGAGGAAAGCCGCGAAGAACCTGAAGAGGAGGAAGAATTCTCACAGCGCGATCGCATCCTCAGCGACGAAATCCTCACAGACGAGGAAGAGGAAGACGAGGAAGAAACCCTCTTCGACTCCCCCAACCCTCACAATATGAGTTTGCTCTTCGAGGAAGAAGCGGAAACGCCCCAAACCGTCCGAGAAGCCCCGCAACCCGAAGATCCCCAACGATTGAGAGCCTTGTTCCACGAGGAAGAAGAGGACGCGGACGTTGAAAATGAGAAAGATCTCGAACCTCAAGACTCCGTAAACGGAACCACCCCCCAATCCTCCACGACCAAACGGATTCCACCGCCGCCCCCATCGGGAACGCCACCCCGCGACGACGAAAGCGCCCGAGAATTTTGTCGCCAGGGGAACGCGCTGTTTTTCAGCCAGCGATACGCCGAATCGATCGAAGCTTACGATCGCGCCCTCGCCTTAAAACCGGATTACCATCAAGCCTGGAGCAATCGCGGTAGCGCCCTGTTCCACCTACAACGCTTCGACGCCGCCATCGAATCCTACGATCGCGCCTTGGAATTCAAATTCGACTATCCCGAAGCCTGGAACAACCGAGGCGGCGCCTTGACGAAACTGCGCCAGTTCGAGGAAGCCCTCACCTCTTACGATCGCGCGGTACAACTCAAACCGGATTACGTGGAAGCCTGGAACAATCGCGGTTTGGCGTTGATGGAACTGGGACAGTTCAAGGAAGCGATCGCCTCCTACAACCGCGCCGTCAAGCAAAAACCCGACTACGCCGAAGCTTGGAACAATCGCGGTTTGGCTCTCGCTGCAACTAACCGCCACGAACAGGCGCTTCCTTGCTACGCCAAAGCCGCTCAAGTCAAGCCAGATTACGCGGAAGCCTGGAAAAATCGCGGCGCGTCTTTACTGGCCTTAGAACGGGACGAGGAAGCCCGCCAGTCCTACGTTCGCGCTACGGAACTCACCCCCAACGACCCGGCGGCGTGGTTCTATTTCGGTCGTCTCCTGGCGAAACTTCAAGAGTACGAGGAGGCCATTTCTGCGTTCGATCGGGCCACGGCGATTCAACCGAACGCCCCCGACGTTTGGTATAACAAAGCTTGTTGCTATAGCGTTGGCGGCTTTGTCGCTCCGGCGATCGCTGCGTTAGAAGAAGCTGTTCGTTTGGCACCCCATCCGTATCGAGAACAAGCGAAAACCGATCGCGCCTTCGACGGAATTCGGGAAGACGAACGGTTTAAAACCTTGATTTACGAATAATTTATCCATTTTTTACGGACTCATCCCAACACAGGTAAGGCTTATGAAACTTCAACACGCTTCGCTTTTCCTCCTCTCGACGCTTTTGGTGTCCGTCGAAGCCGCCACCGCCCAAACTCCCCCTGATACCGCCCCCACCGCCCCCCAACCGGAAACGGTGACGCCGCCTCAACCCACTGCAACGCCGACGCCGATTCCGCAACCCCCCGCCCCTCCGGCCGCCGTTCAAACTGCACCCGCCGCACCCGCCCCCGCTGCGATCGATCGCTCGGAAATCGAAAGAATTGTTGAAGAAAGTCTCGAAGATAGCGATGCCGTCCGCGACGCCATCGACAACGCCGTAGACGATAATTTTTCGTGGACTTTTAGCCTGCTGAATATTCTCCTGTTGTTGTTGATTCTCTTCCCCATCGTCGGCATTATTTTGCTGTGGACGATGCGCCGCAACGCCATCGACCAAGTGGTTGAAATTGTGGAAGACCGCCTCAGTCACGATTTGAAAGATGAAGTCAGCCGCGAGTTAAAAGCGGAATTCGAGACTCGTCCGTCTCTTCCCGACGGGGGCGGCGCGTTAGCGACTCAGGAACCGGGACAGTTGAAGGATATGGTGTCGATGGCGTTGTCGGTACAGAACGTCATGGACAACGCCCGCCACACCATCGAAAATTCGATGGATTTACAGGAACGGTTGGGAACTCGCCTCAAGGATGTGTTTGAAATGCACTTGCGTCAAGGGCGGGAACTGGCGGCGGCGGGTCAACATACGGAAGCCCTGGCCGCGTTCGATAAAGCGATCGAAATCGATGGCGGCCATCCCTTACCGTTCTGCGAACGGGGCGCGGTATACGCCCAACTGCAACGGTTTGAGGAAGCTCTCTCTTCTTACGATCGAGCCATTGAAGTCAGTCCTGACTTTCCCAACGGATGGTACGGAAAAGCTCGCTGTTTCGCCCTCGTCGGTTACGGCGAACAAGCGATTGAAAATCTGAAAAAGGCCATCGAACTCAATTCTGAGTTGAAAGCCCAAGCGCAATCGAACCCGGATTTCGCCTCGATTCGCGAAAATGAATGGTTCCAAACCGCTGTCGTCGGCTAATTCTACCGTCGGGGCGTCGTCCACAACGCCCCGACGTCAACCCTCGATTTTCTTTGTTTTAAAAAAAACTATTACAATTTACAAAAAAAAATGACATTCTACGCAAATTCCTGTATAAGTCTCCAGATCCCCGGCATCTTGGAGATGCCGGGGATCTGATGCAACCCTCGATCGAACTGTCTATTTTCTTTTTTTTTAAAAAACTATTACAATTTACGACAAAGTATTGACATTAACGCAAATCAAGTATAAAAAATCGGTTTTATGAATCCACTCTCTCTCAACATCTTAGCCATCGGCATTTTCAGCATGACCATGCTTACCCTTGTCGGTCCGATGGTGAACCTTTCCCCCGTCGTTCCCGCCGCTACCGTATTCGTCATTTTGGGACTGGCGACGGTAGACACCTTGGGCTTTAACGGTCAAGGAACGATGGTATTACTGGATTGGCTGGGGAATACCACCAGCGATCGCCGCGATCACATCGTCCGTCACGAAGCCGGACATTTCCTCGTCGCCTATCTCCTCGAAATCCCCATCGCCGACTACACCCTAAGCGCCTGGGAAGCCGTCAAACGGGGCTATCGCGGCTACGGCGGCGTTCAGTTCGACGACGCGCATCTCCTCGAACAACTGCAACAGGGTACCATTTCCGCCCAAACCCTCGATCGCTACGCCAAAGTCTGGATGGCGGGAATCGCCGCCGAACAACTCCACAACACCCACGAAATCGGCGGAGACAACGATCGCGTACAACTGCGTCAAATTTTCAAACAACTCCGTCCCGCCGTCACCGACATCGTACAACGAGAACGCTGGGCAATTTTCCAAGCCAAAACCCTCATTTCCACCCATCAAGACGCCTACAACGCCCTCGTGGAGGCCATGACAGAAGGTCGCAGCGTCGCCGAATGTTGCCGGGTTTTGGATGAAGAGATGATGGCATGATGGGGGAATGGAGGGAGCGGTGGGTTAAACCTTTCGCAAGACCAAGACCTCGAAGGCTTCTAAGGTTTCAGGAAGATCGATCGCCGTTCCCGTTTCCTCTCGAAACGGCTCCGTTCGATTGTCGCGAGCCGAAACCAAAATTTCCCATCCCGTGCGATCGATCGGAACGTCCAGGGTCAGCGGCTTTTTAAACGAAAAATTAATGGCTACCAACACCGTCTCGCCGTCCGTTTCCCGCAAATAGGCTAAATGCTCGTGGGGATAGTGAATTAACGTTTGCACCCGCCCCCACAACAACGCCTCGCTGTTGCGACGGACTGCGATGAGCCGTCGGTAAAAATGCCACAACGATCGCTCGTCCTTTAGCTGCGCCGCCACGTTCACCTCTTTATAATTGGGGTGAACGGGCAACCAAGGTTGAGGATTTTTCCCGAAACTAAACCCCGCTTGCGGCGAATCGTCCCACTGCATCGGCGTCCGCGCCCCGTCCCGCCGTTCGGGAACTTCGCCGCTTTCGGGATTCGGTGCGATCGCCTGATCCCGCGACAGTTCCAAGGGAATATCGTCGTAGTCCACCATCCCGATTTCCTGACCGTAGTACAACACCGGCGTTCCCCGCACCGTCAGTAACAGCGTCGCCGCCGCCATCGCGATCGCCATCGAATCGACGCACAAACTACAGTCTACCCACCGCGAAAGATGTCGCGGAATGTCGTGATTGTCCCAGAAATACACCGGTTGCGCCCCTTCCGGCGTCAGGAGTTCTTTGCGTTCGATTTCCCCTTGCAAATGACCGGGATACCAGGGACTAAACGCAAACTCGAACGTAAACGGTAGATGCAACTCGTCATGATTGACGCCGTAAAACGCCACGGACTCGTAAAGTCGGTTGTCGATGAAGGTTTCGCCGATGAGGAGGCGATCGTCGTATTCATCGATAATTTGCCGGATTTCGCGGACGATTTCGTGGTTTTCCGGTAAATTTTTCTCGTAGAGGTGATGGTAGTTGTTATAAGCGTTTTTGTCGCTGGAGGCGAATTTTCGCGGATTGTCGCGGAAGTATCGGTCTTTGCTATAGGCACTCGAAGCGTCTAAGCGAAACCCATCCACGCCGCGATCGAGCCAAAACCGCACGAGATCGAACACCGCTTCTCGAACCTCCCGATTGCGCCAGTTGAGATCCGGTTGGTTGGGGTTGAACGTATGAAAATAATACTGGTTCCGTTCCTCACAAAACGTCCAACCCGAACCGCCGAAATAGGACAGCCAGTTATTGGGCGGATTGTCTTTATAACCTTCTTGCCACAAATACCAGTCCGCTTTGGGATTCTCGCGGCTCGATCGCGACTCGAGAAACCAATCGTGTCGGTCCGAGGTATGGTTTAGCACCAAATCTAAAATGATTTTGATGCCGCGCTGGTGTGCTTTTTCGAGCAGTTCGTCAAACTCCTCCAAAGTCCCGAACATCGGACAGATTTCCCGATAGTCGCTCACGTCGTACCCGTTATCGACCATCGGAGATTTGTTAATCGGAGAAAGCCAAATGGCATCGACGCCGAGGGATGTTGGACTGTTGGGATTGCCGTTGTTTAAATAGTCCAAGCGTTCGATAATTCCCCGCAAATCTCCCACGCCGTCGCCGTTACCGTCTGCGAAGGTGAGGGGATAAATTTGATAAATAACACCGCGATCCCACCATTTTTTACGGCCGCAATTCATATATTTTTACTTATTCTCTACGGTTTTAATTATCCATATTTTTTGGATAAAACGCAGTCAAAAATTAATAGAAGCTTGAAATACTTTACTTAAGTTTGAATTTTTCAACTTTTTGCAATCTATAAATTCTATCTAAAGATAGATTAAAATGCTGACCCAAATTGCTAATTCTAATTGATAATTATTTCTTTAGATATTCTTCAGATCCCCGGCATCTTGAAGATGCCGGGGATCTAGCCCAAACTCCTCAAAAAAAACTCCTCAAAAAAATCTCAAAATTGAAGACAACGCCGCTACGAGAGCAATTTTCCGGTCGATTTTCACGGTAGAAAAGGCCGCTACATCACCGATCGCAGCGAATGGCGAAAGTCTGTATTTCCCGTATAACCGGATAACTGAGCCAAATCCTCTAACTCCCGAACCCCTTCGTACAACTCCCCGTTAATTTCCCACGTCGGATAGGCGCGAATTCCCGCCGAACGACAAACCTGGGGTTTCCCGTTGACCCCGCGCGGGTCGCATTCAATATAGTCCACCAGTTCAAAAGCTTCTCGTCCGAATAGCTGCTTCTGACTATAACAGTGGGGACACCAGTAGGCCCCAAAAGTCCGCGCCCCAATTTCCCGTAAATATCGCGCGAATTCCACCTCAGCGGTTCCCGACTCCGTAGTGACGGCGGGAGGGGCTTGTTTCGTCCCGGCGACGGGTTCTGGCGCAGCCGCCACAGTGGGGGAAACATTCGCGTACAACCCCGTGACCCCGACGAGGGTGACAATCCCCACCAACAGACTCGCAAACAGCGGTTGTCCCGCGTCTTCCCAATCGCGGCCGAACACCGCCAGTCCGAACAAACTAAAAGAAAAGAGGGCTGACGCGAAGCAATAGGGGCAGAACTCCTGAAATTCCGTGACTAATAAATAGCTTAAATAGCCGCTAAAGGCGGCCATGACTGCGCCACCGACGAGTAACGCCCATCCGGTGATTCGATCGACTCGATCGCGACGGCGGCGGTTCTCCTGCGGGTCGAAGGAATAGGGCGCGAAGGCGAAAATCGTCATCGCTGCGTATCCCAGGAAGCCGAACACCGTCAGCGGAAGTCCGAAAACGGTAGCGTAGGGGCTAGTCAACACGCGATCGCACCCTTCCGTCGGACAGATGGCGGCGACGTTGTTCGTCAGCTTCACCACCGTTAACACCGTGGTTTCCAAAGCGCCCAACAGGGCGATCGATCCCATCAACGGGCGAGACCAGCGATAAAAACGATCGATCGAACGTCGGCGAGTCATAGCGGTTCTCCGTAGGATGTTTCCCGAGTTTTTCAGCTTTTTTAAGACGGCACTTTTTTATAGGACGGAGACGGAGCGATGGAACTATTGCGATCGACGCTGTTGTGAGCGGCGTCTACAAACTGACCGACGCGAATCGGATCGATCGGGGCTTCGATGTTGCCATGTCGCTTCAAGGAACTCGACACGATCGCCCCATCCGCCGCTTGCATCAATTCCGAAATATTTTCCCAAGTGGCGCCGCTGCCAATCAAAACCGGCTTGTTGCGGGCGGCGTGTTTCGCCAGTTCCAAATCTTCCAAACTCGGCGGCATCCCCGTGGCCATTCCCGAGAGAATGACACAATCTGCCAAACCCCGTTCGATGGTTTCGCGCACCGTCAAAGTGAGACTGGGGGTTCCCAAGGGCTGGGCATGTTTGACCAACACGTCCGCGAAAATCTGCACGTCGCTGCCCAGTTCTCGGCGGTAGCGCATCAGATCGTGAGCGCAGCCTTCAATAATGCCTTGATCCGTCACCATCACCCCCGTCAAAACATTGACGCGGATGAATTTCGCCCCCACGCAAGTAGCGATCGCGAGGCTGCTGTGGGCGTCGTTGCGGAGGACGTTCACGCCGATGGGAATCGTCACGATACCGCGCAACCGTTCCACGATCGACGTCATGGCGCTGACCACCGCCGGATCGACGCGGGAGTTCGTAAAGGGCGCGTCGAAGAAGTTCTCAACGATGATACCGTCTACACCACCGGCCGCGAGGGCGGCTGCTTCGCGTTCGGCTCGATCGATCACCGCTTTCAGACTCCCCCCCCATCGCGGCGAGGAGGGTAACGGCAATAAATGTACGACTCCAATAATGGGATTGGGGGTTTTGAAAATCTGCTCGAAGTCCACGTTTTTGCTTGTCTCGGAGTCAGTGACTAGGGGTGTTCGATGAAAGTGCTAACAGAAGCGGCGACCGACGACACTGTCGCTCGGTCACGGGAAGAGGGCGCGTCTCGGCGGTTCGCCCGTCGGGTCGCCCCTCGGGTCGGATGCGATCGCCCTGTGCCTTACGGATATCCGTCGAGGCGATCTCTCAACGAGATCGATTTCGAGCGAACTCGGCCCGTCTTATATGGATTATAGGGGGTTCAGTGTCGCTCGTTTAAACTGTAGGAGGTAGGACGACAGGAGAAAACGCCCTTGAAACTCGCGTTGGTGGTACTGTTAGCGATTGCGGGATTGGCCGTCGCCATCGAAATCGGCTTGCGAGTATTGTTTGGTTTTGGCAAACCGCCATTGTACGTCGCCGACGACACCATTGGCTATCGTTTGGCACCCAACCAACAGACCCGCCGTTTGGGAAATCGCATCGAGATCAACCGCTATTCCATGCGTTCTGAGGATATCGCACCAACTCCCAATCCCGATACCTTGAGGGTTTTACTTCTCGGGGATTCGATCGCCAACGGCGGTTGGTGGACCGACGGAAACGAGACGATTTCCGCGATTTTACAACGGCGTTTAGCCCCGATTTCTCCCGTCGTAGAAGTCCTCAACGCCTCCGCGAATTCCTGGGGACCGCGCAACGAACGCGCCTATTTGGAAAAATTCGGCACTTTTGGCGCTCGTGTTGTTGTTTTATTAATCAATACAGACGATTTGTTCGCCAGTGCGCCGAGTTCGCTGAAAGTGGGGCGCGATCGCAGCTATCCCGATCGCTATCCGCCCCTAGCTTGGGTGGAAGTTCTCTCCCGCTACGTTCTTCCCGCCCCTCAATTTCCCGAATTCGAGAACGCCGCCCCCGAAGAAAAAGATATCGTCGGCGCTAATTTAACGGCGATCGAACAAATTCACGAGCGATTACTCGCCGACAACGTTGAATTTCTTCTCGTGATGACGCCCCTCAAACGAGAATTAGGAGAACCCGGATCTCGCGATTACGAAATTCAAGCCCGCCAACGCTTGTTACAACTGACCCAAACCCTTCAAATTCCCTATATCGACTTTCTTTCTCTCTTCAACCAACAGGATTCGATCGACTCCCTTTATCGAGACCACATCCACTTAAGTCCCTTCGGAAACGAACTCGTTACCGCAGCGATCGAACGCCAAATTCAAGAGAATCTCAATCAATAAACCCATCAATATCCCTTTTTTTGATACTCATAAAAAACTATTTATAAACATAAAAAACAATATTTTTTGAATTGAAGCAACCAATTCAATCGGGTATTTTCTCGAGCTATTTTGCAGTTAAATTGGCTAAAATTTAGGGATTAAAACTCTCCATTTCCTCCGTATTTACGAACCAAATCCCTTCAACCCGTCTCTTCAAACCCCCTGAAACCATCCCGTCAAATTTTTAAAAAAACTTTAAAAAACATCGCCCCAACTGCCAGAATCTCCGAGCTACAGTTGGGAAAGGACTGTCCCAAAAAATGGTGTTACCCCTGATGAGTCAACCCCCCACCCCCGTCCCGTTCGTCGATTTACACGCCCTGCACCAACCCCTACAAGAGAAAATCGAGGCGGCCGTGCGGGACGTACTCGATCGCGGCGACTTCATCCTCGGACGAGCCGTCAAAGCCTTCGAGCGGGATTTCGCCAGAACTTGCGGCGTCGAATACGGCATCGGCGTCGCCTGCGGAACCGACGCCATCGCCCTCGGACTCCGCGCCTGCGGCATCGGAACGGGGGATGAAGTCATCGTTCCCGCCAACACCTTTATCGCCACCCTCATCGGCGTCTTACACGCCGGAGCGACCCCCGTCCTCGTCGATTGCGATCCCAACACCGCCCTCATCGACCTAGAGGCCGCAGAACGGGCGATTACGCCCCGTACCCAAGCAATTCTCCCCGTTCACCTGTACGGACAAATGGTGTCTCCATCAGGTTTACAAGCCCTCGCCGAAAAACACGACCTGCTGATTTTTGAAGACGCCGCCCAAGCCCACCTCGCCCAGCGAGAAGGCTATACCGCCGGGTCAGTGGGAACCGCCGCCGCCTTTAGCTTCTACCCCAGTAAAAACCTCGGCGCAGGTGGCAACGGGGGAATTACCGTTACAAACAACAGCCCCATCGCCGAACGCCTGCAAGCCCTGCGGAACTACGGCGCCCCTCAAAAATACGTTCACGCCTATCGCGGGACGAACAGCCGCCTCGATACCCTACAAGCGGCGATTCTCAACGTCAAACTGCCCCATTTAAGAGACTGGAACCGCCAGCGCAACCAAGCCGCATCCCGTTACGATCGACAGTTGGAATCCTTACGAGAGTGCGGTATCGTCCCCCTGCGGAACGACAGCCAAGGCGGTCACGTCTATCACCTCTACGTCCTGCGCGTCACCGACGAGTCGCCTCTGACGCGGGACGAACTGGCCGCCGAACTCGACCAACAGGGCATTCAAACCGGCATTCACTACCCGATTCCCTGTCATTTACAACCCGCGTATCGAGACCTCGGTTACGAGGAAGGGCGTTTTCCCCATTCCGAGACCCTATCCCGTCAAATTCTCTCCCTGCCGATGTATCCCGGCTTGAGCGAGGCGCAGATCGATCGCGTCGTGGGGGCGATCGAAACCGCCGTTCGCCATCCCGTCGCCACCGCTGGCTCGTAAACTTGAAGAAAACCGCATCGCACAACCCTCCTAACAGTTGGTTGAGACCTCGGTTATGAAATTACAAACGACCCTCAAAACCTCGTTCGATCGCTACCCCAGCGAACTCATACTCAGCGTTCTGCTGGCGTTGATGTACCTGCCCCTCATCGCCCACTGGTACGACGGCTGGCTCAACAAAACCATCAGCCTCGAACACGAATACTTCAGCCACGGCATCATCGGCTTGCCCTTCGCCGCCTATATCATCTGGACGAAACGCGATCGCTGGCGAGACCTCGACGATCGCTTCAACCCCCTCGGCGCCGTCTTACTAGGTTTGGGTGGCGTCCTGTACGTCAGTCGAATGCCCGATTTCGTCAACCTTTCCTTTCCCATCGTCCTCGCCGGATTGTCTCTGGGATTAAAAGGTCATCCCGGCTTTAAACTCATGGCGTTTCCCTGGCTGCTGGTGTTGCTGGCGACGCCCAACGACCTGCCCTATCTCATCGCGCCGTTTTCCGAACCCCTACAAAGCTTCATCGCCGGAACCGCCGGATTTATCCTGACCCAATGGGGATTGGACGTGACCGTTCAAGATATCCTACTGCTCGTCGGCGGTCGCGTCGTGGAAGTCGCACCCCACTGCGCCGGGTTCAAAATGCTGTTTACCACCCTTTACGTGGCGTTGATGCTGCTGTATTGGACGGGTTCGTTGAAATCTAAAAAAACCACGGTCGTCTTTTTACTGTGCGCCGTGGCGATTAGCGTCATCACCAACATTTTGCGAAACACCTTCCTCACCCTGTTTTACGGAACTGGACGAGACGAGTTGTTTCACTGGCTACACGAAGGCTGGGGCGGCGACGCGATTTCCGCATTTATGCTGTTAGCCTTGATTCCAACCCTGGCGGCGATCGAACGATTGCGCGAGGCTCTGTCCGGTTCCGATACCATCGAGTCCGTGTAGCCTAGAAGCAATTCTCGAAGACCGCTTGCTGTTCGTTGTCAAAGCTAATCGTGGAAAAATCCGCCCCGTTCCCTAAATTTCTCCGGCGATCGTCCCCCTTTGCCCTCGCGGCGATCGTCCTCTTCCTCCTGCTGTTGCTGGCCGTCGCCATTCCCAACTACATCCGGGGACAACTCCCGTTTCGCGAAGCCCAACCCGCCGAACTGAGTGGCTTACAAAAACTCAACGACACCGGACTCGAACTGTCCGGATGGACTACCGTCGACCTGAGAACGGTAAATTTAGGATCGGGGGCTTGGGTCATGCAAACGCTCATGTGGGACGATCCCGCCAGCCTTCCTTACGATCCCGGCCAGGCGACGGTGTTGCTGCACCCTCAAAAAGGACACAGCGGCACGCGATCGCAGCCGCAAATGGAATGGACCGACATTCGCGGCTTGGGGAACGCTCAAGGAGAGTGGAAAGAAGACAACCAACGTCAGTTCCAGTTTGACGCCACCGCCGACGACGGCACCGAAGCCACCGTGACCGTGCGATTTTTCCGAGGCTGGACCGCTCAAAAAACCTACGCCATCGCCCAATGGTACGCTTGGGAAACGGGGGGACATCCCAGCCTGACGCGCTGGTTTCAAGCCGACCGTCGGGCGCGGTTAGACGGTCGCCGAGAGCCTTGGGTGGCGGTTTGCGTGATGACCCCCATCGAACCCTTGGGGGACATCAAAAACGCCAGACCGCTAATTGAAAGTTTGGCGTCGCGGGTGCAAAAGGCGTTGATGGACAAAGCGTTTGTCGAGCCGTCTCGAACGCTGTCCCCCTCCACGGGGAACCAACGGTCTTGAGGAATCGCTGCATGGGAAAAGGGCAACCCAAATCGAACTGGCGATCGCTCGTGGCAGTTCTCACCGAAGCCGTCCTGTTGACGCTGTGGGGATTGCCCCTAACTGAGGCGATCGCGCAAACCGAAACGGAACTCGTCCCGCCCGATCTCACCCGATCTGAAAGCGAAGACGAGGAGGACATCGACCTCGATGCCATTCCCTCAACCTTACCCGTTTGGACGCGCCTACAGCTATCCGGTGAAGTCCAACACCGCCAGATGGTGGAGTACCTAGAAGAACAGGTGCGCCAGCGCCTCGTTCGCCCCCTCACCCCTCCAGACTTGTCCCCTCTGCTTCCCGAGGAGGACAGCCGCCGCGGCCCTATCAGTGGTGAAAACTGGGACGTTTATCGCCTCGCTCCCGGCGACGCCCTCTCCGTCGTCGTCCAACCGCCTTTTCAAGACCTGACCACCAGCGCCGAAATATCCTTTCAAGGGACGATTTTCATGCCGTTGCTGGGGACAGTTTCTTTACAAGGGCTGACGGTGGAAGAAGCCACCCAAAAACTGCGGCAGGAACTGAATAACTACGTCGTCAACCCGGACGTACAAGTGGTGTTGGCCTCCCCCCGTCAAGCTCAAGTGACGGTGACGGGAGAAGTAGCCCGTCCCGGCTTTTTCCCCATTCCCCCCAACGCGCCCCTGGTGCAAGCGATTCTCAACGCCGGAGGCGTCACCATCGATGCGGACTTGCGCCGGGTCACCGTCCGGCGCACCCTCGGCGACGGCAGAACCCTCACTCAAAGCCTCGATTTGTACGAACCGCTCATCGAAGGCACGGCAATTCCCGATTTACGCTTGCGAGACGGAGACGTTATCGTGGTTCCCCGCCGCGATCGCACCTTTGCCGGAGACTACAACCGCCAAGTCATCGATCGATCTGCCTTGTCGGCGCCCCAACAAGAACCCATCGCCGTCACCGTCATCGGCGAAGTCGCCCGACCGGGATTTTACGACTTTCCCCCCGTTCCCCCGCCAGCCATCGATACGGCAATTCTGGCCGCCCAAGGAACGAAAGTCACCGCCAACCTGCGCCGCACGATCTTGCGACGCACCCTCGACGACGGAACGACCCTCGAACGGGAAGTGGATTTGTTTTCGCCTCTGGTATTTGGCGAAGCGTTACCGGAAATTTTGCTCGAAGACGGGGATGTGGTGGTCGTTCCCGAACTGACTGCCGAAGAACGGGAAGCCTACGAACTCGACCTAGCGGCTCGATCGACCCTGGCACAAGAACAAATCATCGTGCGCGTTCTCAGTTATCCTAGCAATGCGGCCAGCACCCAAGCGTTACCAAACGGCAGTACCCTGGCCGATGTTCTCAGCGGCGTTCCCCTCAACGCCGCTCGCTTGAGTCGCGTCGCCGTGATTCGCTTTGACGAAGACCTCGGAGAAGCCGTCACGACCCATTACGACGGACGAGAAGCAATTTTGGGCAATCCCGAAGAAAATCCCATCCTTCAGGATAAAGACGTGGTGGTGGTCGGCCGCAACTTTATCGCCTCCTTGGGGAATTTCTTAAATAACTTTACGCAACCGTTCCGCGACGTTCTCGGATTTTTGCTGTTTTTCGACCAACTCTCGAACAGTGCCGATAACCTGTTCCGTCCGACGGGAACTGACAACAATAACAACAATTAACAAGAGCGATCGAATCTCAAGTCTGCCCTCGACAATCGCCCGTTCTCAGTACACCATCGTCCTGAAGAGGGTCGATCGCGTACCCCAAGCCATCGCGTATCGCTTAAGATAAAAATAGTTGCACGCAGGTAGATCGATCGTGGCTCCTTCTATCGTCAAACGGTACGGTATTGCATTCGCCAAGTATAAAATCGCAGGGTTCGGCGTCTTTGCCCTAGCCGTTGGTGTGGCGGGATTGATGGGATTGCAAGAACCACCGCCCCCCAACTACAAAGCCACAGGGGTCATGAATTTGAACGAACAACCTGTGATTTTGTCCGAAACCGGGCCGGCCATTCAAGAACAAGGACAACAAGCTTTAACCCAAGACTATCTCATCGACGACACGACCGCCGAAGCGGTCAGCGAACAACTCGGCGTCAATCCGAGAAAAGTCAAATCCGCCCAACTCCGTACCCCTGGCGAGGAGCAGCCGAAATTTTACCGCCTCATCTATACCGATTCGACTCCCGAACGAGCCAGCGCGGTGGTTAATTTGTTGATGGAAATTGCCGTCGAGAAAAGCTACCTCCTCAATACCTCTCGCCTGCAAGCCCTCATCGATGCCTTGAACGAGCGGCTGCCTGACGTCCAACAAGACCTCCGAGAAGCCGAAGACCGCTTGGTTCAGTTCGATCGCGTCCAAGGGGCAGCCATTACCCTAGCCCAAGACGGATCGATCGTCGCGCAGATTCGCGGCAGCCAAGAGCAACAAGAGCAACTGCGATCGAAAATCGAAGAAATTTCCGGTCAAATGCAAAGCCTCGAGCAACAGTTGGGGTTGAACGTTTCCCAAGCCTACGCCGCCTCCGCTCTCAGTCGCGATCCCATTCTCGGTAACTTGCGGGCCCAACTCCATCAAGTGGAAACTCAACAAGCCATGCGCGGACAAACCCTGCGGCCGCAACATCCGCAAATGGTGGAATTACAGCGTCAACTCGAGGGATTGGAACGACTGTTCGCACAACGGGCTTCTGAAGTCCTCGGCGGTGAAGGGATCGTCACACCGTTGTACGACAGTCAGGCCATTCGGCAAGCCAGTAGTCTCGACCCCATGCGGCAAGAGATGGCCGCTAAATTGGTACAGTTGCAGACTCAACGGGATACCCTAACGCGCAGTTTGACCCAAGCCGAGCAGCGCGAACGGGAGTTGAAAGCCACCTACGCCAACTTACCGGATTTGCAACTCGAGCGCCAACGGTTACAGCAGGAGGTGATGTTGAAGAAAACCCTCTCCGACCAATTACAAGCGCAACTGGTGGATGCAGAAGCGGCGAAAGCTGAAACGGTAGGTAACTTGGCGATCGCTCAGGAAGCGCAAGTCGTCGAACAAACCGAAGAGCCGCCCAACGTGGCCATGTTGGTGCTGCTCGGGGGCGGCGTAGGACTCGCGGCCGGTGGCGCGTTGATTTTCTTACTGTCAGCCCTCGAAGGTAAGTTTTACACCGTTGAAGAGGTGCGTGCCGCGCTACAGGAGCGCGATTTACTGGTGTTGGGGACGCTGCCCCATATCCCCACCGAGGAGTTCGGCGACCCGAACCAACTGCCCGTTATCGTGGCGCCCGATTCGCCCTATTTGGAGTATTACGAGCGCTTCCGCAGCAACTTGCGGCGGGTAGAAGGGGGAGCGCCGAAAGTGGTGCTGGTAACGAGTGCTAAAGCCGGAGAAGGCAAGACCTTTACGGCGTACAATTTAGCCATCGCCTCGGCGCGCGCCGGGAAACGGACGCTGCTCGTGGAGGCGGATTTGCGATCGCCCTCCAACGCCGATTCTTTGAAAGTCGCCCTCGACCCTCAGAGCCAGTTGGAACCCTTACGCCACTATCGGGATTTCCAAAGCGGGATGCGCTTCGTTCCCCAAGTGGCCAACCTCTACACGCTTCCCAGTCCCGGCCCGCAACAGCACGCGGCGGCGATCGTCGAATCGAGCGAGTTACGGCAGTTGCTCAACCAAGCCCGCGTTCAGTTCGATTTCGTGGTGGTAGACTCGCCCTCTCTGAGTCAGTGTAACGACGCACTCTTACTCGAACCTCACACGGACGGTATGATTCTCGTCGCGCGTCCGGGGGTGACGGAAGGCGGCTTGCTGGCAGAATACGCCGAAATGCTCGAAGAAGCCGAAGACCGAGTTCGGGTGTTGGGCGCAGTGATTGACGATGCCGATATTTCGGTGGAATTCCCCGCCCACCTCTTGGAGGCCGAAGAGGTCGAGATGACAGAGTCGGAAATGCCGTTTTACGATTTCTGGGACACCGAAGAATTGGAAGAAGAGTTTCCCAACGGCAAAACAAGCCGTTCGACCGTGCCGCAAGACGTACCCTCCCGCCGTTCGTAACTGCGGGCGTTTGGCGGAAGCCAGGTCTCCGAATCGGGAAATGTCCTCCCGTTGGATTCCCCCATCTCCCGATTGTTAAAACTTAGAGGGAACCGTTCCCCATCCGGGGACTTTTTCCGCCGCGCTCAAGGTAAAGGCAGCCAGTTCTTCGAGTTGTTCGCGAGAGAGCCAGCTTTCGGGGACTTCCCGACACCAGACCGTCGGTTCCGACCCATCGTAGGTCATGGGAAAGCGCATAAACTCTACAAACCCCTCGATATTGTCCCGAGGGGGCGTGGCGCCGGCTAAATCATCCGTGGTTAAAGAAACCGGCGGAAACGGCAGCGTCAACCCGTTAGAGTGACAGTAGGCGCAGTTTTCCATAAACAGTTCCCGGCCTCGGGTGAGGGCTTCTCCGTCAAACTCGCGGGTGTGGCCGCTGGCATCAGCTTTCACCGCTGCCGGGCCGTCGGACACCAAGTACCGTTTCACATCTCGATCGACTGGCCCCGCCTCTGCTGGAGACGCCGCCAAAACGAGACTGCTACAAAGCAAGAGAACCGCGAACAGGTGACGGAACCATCCCGTCAGCGCCATCGCGGTCGTCGGCAATCGAAAAGACATACTCTAAAATGTAAATTTTTATGACTAACATCAGATCCCGGTGTCCGAACGCGAACACCGGGACAGCCCTATCGAGGCAACCGGTTTTAGTTATAAACCTTGCCGCCTCCCCACATCACACCGCGCAGCTTGGGTTGAATCAAGATGTGACCGGCGATGTCGAACAAGTCTTCGTCCGTCAGGTTTCTCATTTCGGGGAAGATATCCGAACTCGAGGTGGCCGGGTGCAGCTCCGAAATATCGGTTTCGCCGTCGTAGGTGGTGGGATGTTTCATGTAATCCACTAGAGCTTCGACGTTATCGCGACGGGGCGTCGCCAAGGCCAAATCTTCCAGACCCAGTTTCACGTTGGGGTTAGTTTTGGTAATCCCTTGGGGATGACACTGAGCGCAGATATCCCCAAAGAGACGCTGGCCGCGAGTGGCTTGTTCGAGGCTTAACGTCACGGTGTCTCCCTGTTCGTTCAAGGGAACCGTGCGCGTTTCGGCGTCGAGATCCAAAGCCATCGCACTATTGACAAATATTTGAAACGCAAAGAACACTGTGGCTACGGTTAGCCCAAAAACTCTTTTTAGCATAGTTTTCCTCTAAAACTTGTTGACTTATCCCACGGCAGAGCCGTGGGACGCCCGATTTGGCGAGCATTTTGTCAATATGAATATCATGCCAGAGTCCGGCAACTTTGGCGCGTCGGTCTTAGGGATTTGTCACGGTAGAGGGAACGTCGATTTCCGAAGTCCCAACGTGGCTGAGGTGGCCGTCGAAGGCTTCGGGAGGGGTCGCGTGCAAGCGCATCAATCGGGCTAGGGTCTCTTTCAGTTGCGGTCGAGGCACGATCGCATCGACGAAACCGTGGTCGAGTAAATCTTCGGCGCTTTGGAAGTTTTCCGGTAGTTTCTGGCGCAGGGTTTGTTCGATGACGCGGCGTCCGGCAAAACCGATGGTGGCTTTGGGTTCGGCCAGAATAATATCGCCGAGCATGGCAAAACTGGCGGTGACGCCGCCAGTGGTGGGGTGCGTGAGAACGGGAACGTACAGCAAGCGAGCGTCCCGATGCCGCTGTAGCGCCCCGGAAATTTTCGCCATCTGCATCAGGCTCAACATCCCTTCTTGCATTCTGGCACCGCCGGAGGCGCAGACGATAACTACGGGACGGCGTTCTTGAGTCCCGCGTTCGACGAGGCGGGCGAGTTTTTCACCGACGACGGACCCCATGCTTCCTCCCATAAAGCGGAAGTCCATGACGCCCAAGGCCACGGGGCAACCGTCGATTTCTCCCAAGCCGGTTTGTACGGCGTCCTTGAGTTGAGTTTTACCTTGATATTCGTTGAGGCGATCGCGGTAGGCTTTGCGATCGCGGAAACCGAGGGGATCTGTCGGACGGAGGTGTTCGTCGAGAGGCTGCCAGGTGTCGCGATCGATCAGTTGCTCGATTCGCTCCTCGCTAAAGATCCGAATGTGATGTTCGCATTCGGGACAGACCATTTGGTTCGCACGCAGGTCTTTGGTATAGGTCAAAACCCCGCAGGACTCGCACTTCGTCCACAGTCCTTCTGCGATTTCGCGTTCCTGTTGTTTTTGACCCATTGAGTTTAATTTGCGCCGGTCTGCAAACCAATCGAATAGAGACATGAAGTTTCTCGGGATCTTTAACGAATCTTCGCGATCTTATAAAAAGTGCGATCTTAGATACAGATCGCATCCTATCAAATTCCGGTGTCGAAAGCACCTCCACTGTGTCAGATCGCAATCTGGGAGCGACTCTCGATCGACCCTTGGAAGGCTGCGATACCGTCAAATGAAGAAAAATTGTCTTGTTGGATTAGAGATGATGAAACGTTACGGGACTTCGTTCGCACTCCCTCGACTCAAACACGCCGCCATGCCCTTCGCTGTGGCGGCGGTGCTGTTCGGCAGTCTGACAACACTTCCGGCTGCTGCCAACGTGACGCCGCAATTCGACTCTCGGTTGGCAGAAGCTGAAATTTCTCCGATGGATCTCAATCGGGCTAAAAACTACGCCCGTCAAGCGGCCGAACAAGCCAACGGTGGCTTAGGGGAATACCGCGCCGAACCGGCCATGCACGGCCCGTCTGCCGATTCTCCTTACGACATCAACGAAGACGGCACGATTACCTTTACCTTCCTCGGACGGGCGCCGGAATCTCAAACCTACACCGTCGAAAGCGTCGTCACCGTCGATCCCGAGACTTGGCAGGTGGAAATCGAATATAACGGCCCGATTCAGGAGTCATAGTCATGGCGTGATGGGGGCATGGGGCTTGGTTGGACTCACGTGACTAGGCTGGGAAAAAATAGCTCGAGATAGCCTCGCACGATCGCGTCTCCCCAGAGGGCAGCGATCGCGCCGCCGAGGGCGAGAAACGGTCCGAAGGGCATCGGTTGCGATCGACCCAGCCAACCCAACGCCATCGCCAAACCGCCGACGCACGCCCCCACCGCACAGCCGAGAAACCCGCCTAAGAGCATGAGCTTCCAGCCCAACCACGCCCCAATGGCCGCCGTGAGTTTGGCATCTCCGGCGCCCATCGCTTCTTTTTTAAATGCAACAGATGCCACGAGACGAATGGCATCGACGAGCCAAACGCCCACCACGGCGCCGACGACGCCCGCCATCAAGCCTTCGATGGGAGCGCCGTTTTGCCACCCCACAGCGGTTTGAAACACTAAACCCAACACGACCGCCGGTTGGGTGATGGCGTTCGGAAGGGTCATGGTATCGAAGTCGATGAGTGATAACACCAACAGTCCCGTCAGAAACAGCCCGTAGCCGAAGGCGGTCAGAGACAGTCCGTACAGCCAAAATACAAGAACGAACAACAACCCCGTTATGGTTTCGACGAGGGGATAGCGGGGAGAAATGGGGGCGCGACAGTGGGCGCAGTGTCCCCGAAGCCACAGCCAACCCAATACGGGGACGTTTTCTCGCCGTCGGAGACGATGGCCGCAGCGAGGACATCTCGAGGGCGGCCACAGTAACGACAGTCCGGCGGGAAGGCGATACACTACCACGTTGGCGAAACTCCCCACGGACGCGCCGAGGGCGAAAACGATGGCATAGGCGGGAAAGGTCAGCCAAAATTGTGACAACATCTTTGAGAGCGAACAGTCAACAGCGAACAGTCAACAGCGAACAGTCAACGATCCGACTGACCGAAAATTAGGGGTTTCAAGCCCCGCCCTTCCAGGGCGGCATTTAAAATGCTAAACTGAGTTCAGTCCGGTGCAGGGTGAATTCGTCGGTAGCCCAACCCGATTTCGGGATTCATACGACCATTGCGACATCGGTGCAGAGGTGCGAGAGACCTCTTTAAAAACGCAAGCACTCAAAAGAGTCGCGAGTCCAGAAAAGTCAAGCATTTGCTCAAATGCTTTCTAACGTACCGTGGGGCGCACGGA